>JAJQBM010000231.1 GCA_021203285.1 Clostridiales bacterium
CTATAGGGGAGGAATCGCAGTTCCGCCAGATTCATTATATGATGGTAAAAGCCGAGCTTATGCTCTCGGAATCCTATGGGATGAGTGAGGAACTGTGGCAGCAGTTTCAGAATTATTACACACAGCTGCGTCAGCTGACAGCTCTCCAGGCCGTGAATATCTGTTATAAGATTCTGGCGTCAGTGGTGGAGAACCGGAAGAAAGAAGCGATGTCGAATGCCGGCTTTACGAAAGATTACATTCATACCGCGCTGGCGTATATAGACGAGCATCTGCAGGAAGAAGATCTTTCCATCATATCGGTGGCAACTTATGTATATCTGAATCCGGTTTATTTTGGCAGGGTGTTCAAAAATACGATGCAAATGACGTTTAAACAATATCTTATGCAGCACAGGCTGGAAAAGGCAAAAAGTCTTCTGGAAGAGGGAAATAAAAGCATCGGAGCGATCTGCGAACAGGTTGGCATCAGTAGCCCGTCTTATTTTTCTCATGTGTTTAAGCAATACACGGGGAAATTGCCGAGAGAATATAAGCGGGAGTTATAGGAAAGCGAAGGATCCGTGAAAAATAATTTTTCGTTGATATGTAGCGGGCGGTTGGCAGCAACTACTCCAGCTTCCGGTACACCGTAAACCACATCGTGAGAAAGCACTCCGTCCCTCCGATCAGGTTGGATACCGGCTCGGCCAGAAATACGCCGTCGGTTCCCAGATACAGCGGGAACAGAAGCGTCAGCGGCACGACGATGACGACCTTGCGCAGGATGGAGAAAAAGACGGCCCGCTTTGCTTTCCCCAGTCCGACAAAGGTGGACTGGCCCATAAACTGCAGACTCATGAATACAAAGCCCATGAAATGAATCCGGAGCGCGCGGATTCCGAGCGTGATTGTCTGCGTGTCCGTGGAAAAAATGCGTAGGAAAGCGCCGGGAAACAGCAGGATGATTAGCCACATGGCAGCTGTGTAGACGATACCTGTCAGAGACATAAAACGGATGCCTTCCTTTACCCGGTGTGGCTTCTTTGCGCCGTAGTTGTAGCCGAGTACCGGCTGTGCGCCGCTTCTTAAGCCGCTGACCGGGAGAGAGACCATCTCGCGGACGCTGTTGATGATGGTCATGATTCCCACGTAGACATCGCCGCCGTATGTCTGCAGTGTGGCGTTGCAGACAATCTGAACCAGGCAGTTGGTAAACTGCTACATAAATTCGGCGACACCCAGGCTTAAGATTTCTCTGATCAGGCGCATGTGGGCGAACGTCAGCCGGTATTCGTTCTGTTTGCCAAGCAGAAACCTCATAATCCAGAGGGCGGATACTCCCTGGCTAATGACGGAGGCGAGGGTGTCCCCTGCACTCTCAGACCCAGAGCAAAAATAAAAATGGGGTCCAGAATCAGGTTCAGCACGGCTCCGATGATGGTTGTCCACATGGCAGTCCGCGGGAATCCCAGCGCGCTGATGAATCCGTTCATTCCGGTGACGATCATGGAGAACAGCACGCCGAAAAGGTAAATCCGCAGATAGCTCTCCGCATAGACGATGGTGTCGTCGCTGGCTCCGAAGAGGTAGAGCACCGGCACGCGGAATATGTAACAGAGCGCAAAAATGGCAACGGAGGAGAGCAGGATTAGGGTAAACACATTGCCGAGGATGGCCTTCGCCTTTTCTTCCTCCTTTGCGCCGCGCGCGATGGAAAACAGCGGCGTGCCGCCGGTGCCGAAGAGGTTGGCGAAAGCCAGAATCAGCGTGCTGAACGGAAAGGTCAGTCCTACCCCGGTTAAGGCCAGACTGCCGACCCCCGGCAGGTGCCCGATATAGATGCGGTCTACCACATTATATAGCAGGTAAATCAACTGCGCGACGGTCAGCGGTATCGCCTGCGAAGTGATAATTTTCCAGACGCTGCCCTGGGAAAATCCTTTTGTGAATTATTGACATGGCTTGTCATTTTTAACTCTATCCCCGTTTCACTTTCTTTTGTCGTTTCTTTATCTTATCGCTTCGGAGAAAAAAATGCAAACTACGGTATTTTTTCTTTTGCAAAGAATGATAATCGGGCAGGAGGCGATTTTTCCTCCCGCTCGCCGCGCAGGGTGCGGACAGCACAGCTATCAGATCCCTGGCGCATTCTTGCGCATAAAAAGCAGGCAGGTTCGCTGTGTGATGGTGAGCGAATCTGCCTGTATCTTAAAAATGCTTCTGTTTTTTGCCCGGTCTCTGATCTCCCCGCGCAGCTCCTGCAGCGACTTGATCTCTCCGTTTCCGTGTTCCTTTACATATTTGATTCCCTTTGCAGTGACTCTGGCTGCGGCCATGGTGGTCATGTAAGGGATTTTTGCCTTAATCGCCGCTTTCCGCAGATAGCTGTCGTCGTGGACGCTCTCTTTTCCGGCGGGTGTGTTGACGATCAGGTCAATGGTTCCGTTGGTGATCATATCCAGGATATTCGGCCGTCCCTCATAGAGCTTTTTCACTTTTTCCGCCGGGATACCGTTAGCGGTCAGCAGGTCATAAGTGGAGCCGGTTGCGAGGATTTTAAATCCATCCTCCGCAAAGCCACGGGCGATTTCCACCGCCTCCGGCTTGTCCTTGCTGTTGACAGAGATCAGGACGGTGCCTTCCAGGGGCAGGCGTGTCTGGGTGGCTTCCTGCGCCTTGTAGAAGGCTTCGCCGTAGGAGGGAGACAGGCCAAGTACTTCTCCGGTGGAGCGCATCTCCGGACCGAGGGTGGGGTCTATCTCCTGGAAAATGTTGCACGGGAAGACGGCTTCCTTGACGCCATAGTACGGGATATCTTGCTCTTTCAGGGACGGAACCGGTGAGGGGCGTCCGGTCAGTTCGGATGTGATGATGTCTGTGGCCAGCGGCACCATGCGGATGTTGCACACTTTCGATACCAGCGGCACGGTGCGGGAGGCTCTCGGGTTGGCCTCCAGGACATAGACCTTTCCGTTCTCGATGGCGTACTGCATGTTCATCAGTCCCTTTACATGCATTTCCTCCGCAATCTTTTTGGTATATTCCTCAATGGTTTTTACATTCTCCTCGGAAATATGCACCGAGGGGATGATGCATGCGGGGTCTCCGGAGTGGATGCCTGCAAGCTCGATATGCTCCATGACAGCCGGCACAAAGGCGTGGGCGCCGTCGCTGATGGCATCCGCCTCGCATTCCAGGGCGTGCTTTAAGAACCGGTCGATAAGGATGGTGCGATCCGGTGTGACGCCCACGGCGGCCTTCATATAGTCGGCCAGGCTCTCATCGTCGTAGACGACTTCCATACCTCTGCCGCCCAGCACATAGGAAGGGCGCGCCATCACAGGGTAGCCGATTTCCTTTGCGATGGCGATGGCTTCGTCCACATCGACTGCCATGCCGGACTCCGGCATGGGAATCTCCAGTTTATCCATCATGGCGCGGAATAGATCGCGGTCTTCCACCAGGTCGATGACAGAGGGCGCGGTTCCAAGGATTTTCACGCCGCTTCTCTCCAGATCCGCCGCCAGATTCAGCGGGGTCTGGCCACCGAACTGTGCGATAACGCCCAGCGGTTTTTCTTTTTCATAGATACTCAGCACATCCTCCAGGGTCAGAGGCTCAAAGTAAAGCTTGTCGGAGGTGTCGTAGTCGGTGGAGACAGTCTCCGGGTTGCAGTTGACGATGATGGTCTCAAAGCCCAGTTTTTTCAGCGCCAGGGAGGCGTGGACGCAACAGTAGTCGAACTCAATGCCCTGTCCGATCCGGTTGGGACCGCCGCCCAGAATCATGATTTTCGGTTTATCTGTGGAGACCGGGTTTTTGTCCGGTGCGTTGTAGGTGGAGTAATAGTAAGCATTGTCTTGAGTCCCGCTGACATGCACGCCCTCCCAGGCTTCCTCCACGCCAAGCGCCAGGCGGCGGGAGCGGATGTCGTCCTCGGGGACTTCCAGAATCTGGCTCAGATACTTGTCAGAGAAGCCGTCTTTTTTCGCCGCGATCAGCGCCTCATCGGAGGGAAGCTGACCTTTATTCCGGCAGAGCGCTTCCTCTTCCTCCACAAGCTCTTTCATCTGCTCGATAAAATACGTTTTTACCTTTGTGATCTCAAGGATCTCTTCCACCGTAGCACCCTTGCGCAGCGCTTCATACATGACAAAATGGCGTTCACTGGACGGCGTAATC
>JAJQBM010000059.1 GCA_021203285.1 Clostridiales bacterium
TCCCAGCTCGCCGAGGTCTGCCATGTCAGCGAATCGCATTTGCGGCGGCTGTTTGAGGAGAACATCGGCATGACGCCGGTGGATTATTTAAACCATGTCCGCATCCAGAAGGCCTGCGAGCTGATCCGCAAGACCGGACACTCGATGGAGGAGATTGCCATAAAGGTGGGCTTCACCACGACATCCACCTTCAACCGCAACTTCAAGCGGATCACGGGCACATCGCCCTACCAGTGGAAGCGGCAGCCGGACAACTTCGAGAGTCGACTGGCCGACTGTGACATCATGGTGGAGAAGGGATGGTAACCGTTTGGTGATGTTTTCGTGAAGTTGTCGAATGGAAACGGAAAGTTTTCAGATTATTTACGAATCGGACACAAAAAAATGGATTTTTTGATAAAAATGTCAAAAAGTCCGTTTTTTTGTTTTTAAATTGGTGGATTTTGCGATATAGAATTAAATATGCGTGCTTTGCAGATGAAAATGCCAACAATCGCGAACATCTCTGTGGTACAATTTCAATAGTGTACGTGGAAATTTCCTGTCATTTTCACTAAACTATATTTTATTTATTTCATGAGGAGGATAACACGTGAAAAAGAAAATTCTTTCCACCATGCTCGTAGGTGCGATGGTCGCATCTATGGGTGCCATGGCCGGATGCGGAAGCTCTGACAGCTCCAGCTCCAGCAGCGACACAACGACGACAGACGACGGCAGCACTGCGGCGGAGGATGATTCCAGCACATCCGTCGAAGGCACTGAGACCCTCACCGTTTGGTGCTGGGACGCTTCCTTCAATATCCCGGCTATGGAAGAGGCAGCCCGGATTTACAAGGAAGAGGTCAATGAGAACTTCGGTATCGAGATCATTGAGACCCTGTCCGACGATTGCGAGACGAATCTGACGAATGCGGGCGAGGCCGGCGACTTCAGCACATTCCCCGACATTGCCCTGATGCAGGATAACTCCTATCAGAAGTTCGTATATAAGTATCCGGAGGCATTCACAGACCTGACCGACTCCGGCATCGACTTCTCGAACTTCCCGTCCGGCAAGGTTTCCTACTCTACCGTTGACGGCAAGAACTACGGCGTACCGTTTGATAACGGCACGGTTGTCGGCGCTTACAGAATCGACATCCTTGAGGAGTGCGGCTACACCATCGAGGATCTTGAGGACATCACATGGGATGAGTTCATCACCATCGGTACCGATATCTATGAGCAGACCGGCATGGCGATGATCTCCAGCCAGGCGGATTCTCCGGACCTGATTCTTGAGATGCTTCAGTCCGCGGGCGCTTCCCTCTTCAATGAGGACGGCACAGCGAACCTGGTCGGCAACACCGCTCTTGAGGAGTGCATGAACTACTACATTGAGATGAAGGAAGCGGGTGTCCTGCTTGAGGTCAACTCCTGGGATGAGTATGTAGCTTCCATCACCAACAGCCAGGTTGTCGGCACGATCAACGGCTGCTGGATCTGCGCGACCATCATGGCGGTTGAGGATTTCTCCGGACTGTGGGATATCACCAATATGCCGGCTCTGACCGAGACCGAGGGTGCGACCAACTACTCCAACAACGGTGGATCTTCCTGGTACATCACCGCGAACTGCTCCAACGTTGATCTTGCGATCGACTTCCTGTCCTACACCTTCGCGGGCAGCGTAGAGCTGTATGAGAACATCCTTCCGAGCACCGCTGCGATCGCGACCTACATCCCGGCCGGTGAGTCCAATGTTTACTCTGAGCCGCAGGAGTTCTGGAATGACAATGCGATCTATGCGACCATCATGGAGTACGCTGATCAGGTTCCGACCAACAATGTCAGTGCTGCTTACTATGATGTCCGCGGCTATGTCGGAACTGCAATTCAGAATATTGTAATGGGTTCCGATATGGAGACCGAGCTTGAGGATGCACAGACTTCGTCCGACTATGTCACGGAGGAGCTGGGTCTGTAATCTTTGCAAATTCAGTAATTTAACAGTGAATTATGTTGTGCGGGGTCTGCTGCATGCAGCTCCCGCAGTATTGAAGGGGGTGTTGAAGTGGAACCGAAAAAGAAAGGCATATCTCTGATGGCGAAACAGAACGCGGCCGGCTGGGTATTTCTGATCCCTGCCTCCGCCATGATCGCGATCATGAGCTTTTACCCGATGATCAAGGCGTTCGTCATGTCGCTGCAGAGAGGATCTGGCTCAAATACAACGTTTGCCGGATTTTATAATTATATCCGCATGTTTCAGGATAAGGTGTTTGTTCGCTCCATTGGGAATACATTCCTGTATCTGGCGATCGAGGTGCCGATCATGCTGACGCTGGCGATCCTGCTGGCACAGGTTTTGAACAATCAGCATCTGAAATTGAAAGGACTTTTCCGTACCTGCGTCTTCCTGCCCTGCGCGACCTCACTGGTATCTTATGCCCTGATCTTCCGTTTCCTGTTTGCAACGGACGGATTTGTAAATCATATGTTACAGGCGCTTCACATTACGAGTGCCAATATCAACTTTTTAGGAACAGCCGGCACGGCGAAGTTTGTCATCATCTTTGCCCTGATCTGGAGATGGACCGGGTACAACATGGTCTTCTACCTCGCCGGTCTGCAGAATATCGAGTATTCCGTCTACGAGGCGGCGCAGATCGACGGCGCGAATGAATGGAAGACATTCTGGAGCATCACCGTCCCGCTGTTAAGGCCGGTTATCGTTATGACGGCCATTCAGTCCATCAACGGTACACTGCAGTTGTTTGACGAGTCGATGAACCTGACGAACGGCGGTCCCGCGAACGCGACGATCACCATGTCTCACTATGTATATAACAGCGCATTCGTGAAATCAACGGGCTTCGGCTACGCCTGCGCGATGGCGTTTTTGATTTTTATCATGGTGGCAATCCTTGCCGCAATCAGTCAGAAAGTAGGTGATACGCGTGACTAAGAGTAAGAAAGAGAATAGTTCCATGATTCAGAGAAGACTGATTCCTTCCTAGATCTTCCTGATCATTATGACCATTTAGTCCGTATTCCCGTTCTACTGGATGATCTCGGCGGCGACCAACACGATGGCGGATGTGTCCAGAGGGAAGCTGACTCCGGGAACCTACGCGATTCAGAACTTTAAGAACCTGCTTGATAATCAGCCGCTCGGAAGGGCGATGGCGAATTCCTTTGCCTATGCGATCAGTGTGACGCTGATCTGTCTCTTCATCTGCTCGTTGGCAGGCTTCGGCTTTGAGCTGTATCATGACAAATATAAAGACAGACTTTTCTCGATTCTGTTGCTGGCCATGATGATTCCGCAGGTGGCGACGATGGTTCCGCTGTTCAGGATGTTCTCCGCATGGGGACTCTTAAACACGATCCCCGGTTTCTTCCTGCCGATGATCTCGACGCCGTTTATGATCATGATGTTCCGAAACAACTCGCGAAACTTCCCGGTGGCGCTCCTTGAGGCGGCCCGTCTGGACGGCCTGAACGAGTTCGGTATCTTTATCCGGATTTACTTCCCGACCATGCGGTCTACCTACGCGGCGGCGGCGGTTATCACTTTCATGAATTCATGGAACGCGTACCTGTGGCCGAAGGTCTGTATGACAGACGGCAATTCGCTGAACATGGTAATGCTGGTTTCCAACCTGACCGGCGGATATGTTATCGACTACGGTATGATCATGATGGCTGTTCTGTTCTGCTCCATCCCGACGATGGTTGTCTTCTTCGTCCTGCAGAAGCAGTTCGCAGAAGGTATTACCGGTGCGGTGAAGTAGGAGACAGACTCCGGTGTGAGCTTCACGCAACATTACAAATGTATAGGGATTGCGATAAGAAGTATCGTATATACAAAAAGGGAGCTGCCGGCTGGCAGCTCCTTCTTCTGGTCTATGGAGTTGTGGTAAGATTGATGTAAAATGACAGGATTTATTCTGAAGTGTCGGTTTCTTCTGTTTCGGTTTCCGTTGCGTCTTCCGCTGCAAGATCAATAACCTTGCTTCCGTCCTTGTAGAGCGTGATGGAATCGTAGTCCTCATCGGCGGTGTAGGTGTAGATCGTGGAGGAGTCGCTTCCGTTCATCACGATGTAGTCCTCATCCGCCACATACTCGAGCCAGACCTCCGCGTAGAATATCCCGTCGCTCGTGAA
>JAJQBM010000170.1:0-2115 GCA_021203285.1 Clostridiales bacterium
ATATGAAAGAGTATCCTATGGAGAAGCTCATGCGCGATGCAAAGATTCTTCAGATTTATGAGGGAACCAATCAGGTGCAGCGCACTGTGATCGCCAGTCAGGTCAAGAAAAAATACAGCACAAAGGTTCCGAAGGCAGCCCCTACCACAGCTTCGGTCAAGCGTGAGGAAGCGCCGAAGATGGCGCCTGCCGTTCCGGTATCTGCCGTCACAAAGGCTCCGGAGGGCGAGAATGCCATGAACCTTCTGGTGTGTATCAAGCAGGTGCCCGACACGACCCAGATCAAGATCGATCCGGTAAAGCATACACTGATTCGTGAAGGCGTTCCCTCCATCATCAGCACCTTTGACACCTATGCGCTGGAGACCGCGCTGCGGCTCAGAGACATAACAGGCGGAAAGGTGACCGCGATCACGATGGGAATACCGAAGGCAAAGGATGCGCTTCGCGAGTGCCTTGCAGCCGGTGCGGATGAGGCATGGCTGATCACGGACCGCGTTTTCGGCGGCTCGGATACGCTGGCGACATCCAAGATCCTTTCCACCGCCATCAAGTATCTTGAACAGGAGTCCGGCAAACCATACGATGTTATTTTCTGCGGAAAGCAGGCGATCGACGGCGATACCGGTCAGGTTGGCCCGGAGATTTCCAAGCACTTGAACCGTCCACTTGTCTCCTATGCCATTGAGGTCTCCCTGCAGGACGACGGGACATTAAAGTGCAAGCGGGAGAGTGACGACGGATACGACTACTATTCCGTTCCGACCGGCTGTGTCATCACGATCAATAAGACTGCCTATGACCTGCGCTATCCGAATTTTAAGACCAAGCGTTTTGCACGGAGCGCCGAGATCGGAGAGCTGACAAGCGAACAGGTTGTCGTTGATCCCTCGGAGCGGGGGCTGAACGGTTCCCCCACAAGAGTACTGAAGACCTATACACCCCATCACGAGAAGAACGGCATGAAGATCGAAAATCTTGACGGCAAAGCCGCAGCGGAAAAACTGACCGGACTGCTGTCTGATGCCGGGCTGCTGTAGAACAGGAGGTGTGATTCAATGGAAAACAAAAATATCTGGGTTTATATAGAAACAGAAAACGGAGTTGCCAAAAATGTCGGCTACGAGCTGCTTGCCCCCGGCCGGATGATGGCGGATAAGCTGAGTTCTCAACTGGTCGCCGTGATCCTCGGCAAAAATGTGGATGCGGTTGCAAAGGACGCGATTGCATACGGTGCAGATCAGGCGATCGTGGTAGAGGGCGACGAGTATGATGTCTACAACACGGACGTTCAGTCTTACGCAGTAGAAACATTGATTCGGAAATACACTCCGTTCATCGTTCTTTACGGCGCAACCAACAACGGACGCGACGTGGCTCCGCGTGTGGCGTGCGCCGCACACACCGGACTCACCGCAGACTGCACCGGACTGGATATCGACGAGAACGGCCTGCTTGCCTCCACGCGCCCCGCGTTCGGCGGCAACCTGATGGCTACCATTTCCTGCCCGGATCACCGGCCGCAGATGTCCACGGTTCGCCCCGGTGTTTTCAAAAAACCGGAGGCAGACAGCAGCCGCACCGGAGAGATCATCCGCGAGGATATCCATATTGACCCGGCCGCAATCCGTGTTCACCTGTTGGAACGGGTCAAAGAAGTGGCGGAAGCCGTACATCTCGAGGAGGCAGAGATCATTGTCTCCGGTGGAAGAGGACTCGGTAATCCCGATAACTTCGCGCTGATCCGCGATCTGGCGGATGCCATGGGCGGTGTTGTTGGCGCTTCCCGTGCCGCGGTGGATGCCGGCTGGATCCCGCACGCACATCAGGTGGGACAGACCGGAAAGACCGTTGCACCGAAGATTTACGTTGCCGTAGGCATTTCCGGCGCCATTCAGCATCTGGCCGGTATGAGCGGTTCGGATACGATCATTGCGATCAACCGGGACCCGGAGGCCCCCATCTTTTCCGTTGCCGACTACGGTATTGTGGGAGACTTGTTTGAGGTCGTCCCTGCGCTGGTATCCGCGATCAAGGCAAAAAAGGCGTAAATAAAATTCTTCAAACTTGCTATTGACAGGATATAGGAAATTCATTATACTTTGACTATCAAAG
>JAJQBM010000170.1:2125-4133 GCA_021203285.1 Clostridiales bacterium
GAGCAAATCTAAAAATATATCATACTGAGGACATACATCATGTTAGAAAAAAAGAAAGACATGATTGCGGATCAGTGGTCCCTCGAGGAGGACAAAATTACTCCCGAGGCTCGTTTTAAAGAGGATCTGGATGCGGATTCCCTTGATCTGTTCGAGTTGGTCATGGCTCTTGAGGAGGAGTATGATATCGAGATCCCTACCGATGAGCTGGAGACTCTCACAACGGTTGGTTCTATCATCGATTACTTAAAGGCACGCGGCGTAGAGGAATAAGATCCGGAATATTATGAAGAAAACAGCATTTGTTTTTCCCGGTCAGGGTTCACAGTACATCGGCATGGGAAAGGATTTTTATGAGAATTTTTCCTGCTCAAAAGCAGTGATCGACCTCACCGCGAAAGTAAGCGGTATGGATATCAAATCCCTTCTTTTTGAGGAAAATGATCAGATCAATATCACAAAATACACGCAGATCGCGATGCTCGCGGACGAGCTTGCGATCCTGCGTGCTGTTGAGGAAAGAGGATTTCACTCGGACATCAACGCCGGTTTAAGCCTCGGCGAGTATGCTGCGCTGGTTGCCTCCGGAGTCATGACTGAGGAGGACGCGTTCCGTGTCATTGTCAAGCGCGGAGCGTATATGCAGGAGGCCGTTCCCACCGGCGGCGCGATGACCGCCGTCATGGGACTGGATAATGCCGTGATCGAGCGCATCTGCGCTGAGACGGAGGGCATTGTATCGGTGGCCAACTACAACTGTCCGGGACAGACAGTCATCACCGGCGAGGAGGATGCAGTTAACCGGGCTGCCGCATCCCTGAAGGAAGCGGGCGCAAGACGCTGTATGCCGCTGAATGTCAGCGGATCTTTCCACTCCGAGATGCTGAAGGAGGCCGGAGAGAAGCTGGCCGCAGAGCTGGAAAATATCGAGATTCATGATATCGCCACGCCATACATCACCAATGTTACCGCGGATTATGTCACGGACAAGACACAGGTGAAGGATCTGTTAAAACGGCAGATTTCTTCTTCTGTACGGTGGCAGCAGAGCGTTGAACGCATGATCGCAGATGGTGTGGAGATTTTCATCGAGATCGGACCGAAGAAATCACTGACAGGCTTTTTGAAGAAGATCGACAAATCTCTTCCAGCCTACCATGTGGACACGGTCGCTGATCTTGATGCTTTGTGCAATGAGCTTGCGGCGGATGCGTAAGGTACGGCCGCAAAACGCGGAATGACGCGACAGAAGCAGGAGGTATCATGGGAAATTTATTAGAAAATAAGATTGCGCTTGTAACCGGTGCCAGTACAGGTATCGGAAGAAAGATTGCTATTACTCTCGCGGGAGAGGGCGCCTATGTTGTTGTCAACTATATCGGGCCGAAGGAAGCGGCGGATGAGGTGATCGCAACGATTGAGGCGGAAGGCGGCCATGCAGAGGCTTATGAGTGCTGGGTAAACGATTTCACGGCAGTCGGCGAGATGATTCAGGCTCTTGTGAAAAAGCTCGGTCGGATTGATATTCTGGTCAACAATGCCGGCATCACCAGAGACGATCTGCTGATGAAGATGACGGAGCAGGCATTTGACGCGGTGATTGACACCAACTTAAAAGGCAGCTTCAACACTATGCGCCATATTGCGCGGCCCATGTTAAAGCAGAAGAGCGGCTCCATCATCAATATTTCATCGGTTTCCGGAATCATCGGAAATCCGGGTCAGATGAACTACTGTGCTTCCAAGGCAGGCATCATCGGCATGACAAAGTCCATGGCTCGCGAGCTTGCCAGCCGGAATATCCGTGTCAATGCGGTGGCGCCCGGATTTGTCGACACCGATATGACAAAGGCGATGACGGACACGGCAAAGGAAGCCAGTGTGGCACAGATTCCGCTGGGACGGATGGGACAGCCGCAGGATATCGCGAATGCGGTGGCCTTCCTTGCATCCGATAAGGCGTCCTACATAACAGGCCATGTGCTCTGCGTAGACGGCGGAATGGCCA
>JAJQBM010000135.1 GCA_021203285.1 Clostridiales bacterium
ACCCATTGGCGGAGTATGTAAAACTGCCGAAATTCGATGAGTACAATGAGTGGTTTAAGGATTTTGCGGATCTGACCCGCGAGGACGGCATTGTCCAGGTGACATGGAAGACAAACGCCGGCCCGATGCATCACAGCGGGATGTCCCACCGCGCCATGAGCCAGCTTGCGCGTGTATTGTCTCTGAATTATGACAACGAGATTATTATTTACACACACATTGGCGACAACTGGATGATCGAGTCAGACGCGAACGGATGGGATACCTATGCGGAACTTCCGAAGGAGCGTTTCCAGCACCAGTATTTTGACGATACGAACCTGATCAAAAATATGGTCTTTGATCTGGATGTTCCGACAATCGGCGCGATACCGGGTCCGGGATTCCACTGGGATTCCGCGATGCTGTGCGATGTGACGATCTGCACGGAGGACACAAAGATGGAAGTGCCGCATGCGCAGGGCGGCCTTGTGCCGGGTGACGGAATGGGTCTGATGTGCCAGCACTTTTTCGGCACGAAGCGCGGAAACTATTATATGATGACCAGCCGTCAGTTTACGGCACAGGAGATGCTCGACTTCGGAATGGTGAGCGAGGTGGTGCCGAAAGGGAAGGCGCTTGAGCGCGCATGGGAGATTGCGCGGATGTGGAAAACCATGTCTTATGAGAACCGCACGATTATGTCAAATCTGGCGAAACGCCCGCTGAAGAAGCTCCTTGTGGATGATCTGAAAGTTCATACCGTGAGTGAGCAGTACGGCTCTCTGCTCCGTATCGCCGCCGGTGAGCTTGGCGATGAAAATTCTGCACAGCAGGACGAGAAGTATATCAGCCGTGTCAACGATTACCGGTACGCGACAAAGGATATGGAGGAGCCGCAGACGGCAGAGTCATGGACACAGATGCCGCAGCGCGCGAAGGAATGGTTCCAGAAGGTAGAGAGCGGAGAGATCGAAAATCCGTATGTATTTGAACACAGCAATGAGCCGGATGACTATCAATATTAAGGAGGAGAGAAGATGTCAAATAAATTTTGCTTAGACGGAAGAAACGCAGTTGTTGTCGGCGGTGCGGGCGGCATCGGACAGGCCATCGCACAGGGATTGGCCGAGGCTGTAGCGAAGGTTGCGATCGCGAGCAGGCGGGAGGAATCCCTGCAGCGGGCAGTGAAGGAGCTGAAGGAAGCCTGCGGCGCGGATGTCACCTACTATCTTTGTGATGCGACGGTTGAGGAGCAGGTGGAAGCGCTGGCTGAGAAATCTTTTGCGGATATGGGGAAGGTCGATATCCTGGTTTGCTCTCAGAGATTTAACCGAAAATATGAGGCGGCCGAGTTCCCCATGGATGTGTGGGATGAAATGTTTGCGGTCAACGTAAAAGGCGTTATGATGTGCAACAAGCATTTCGGGAAGCGGATGAAGGCAAACGGGTATGGAAAAATCATCGATATCACGTCCGTGCGAAGCTGCATGGCGACATTCCCTATGAAAGGAAATGCCGGATATTGTGCGACAAAAGGCGCGCTTGATATGGTGATTCGCCAGTGTGCGGCGGAGTTTGGCCCGGAGGTGACGGTTAACGGTATCGGCCCCACGGTTACCATGACGCCGATGATGGTAAATATCGTTCCGGAGGAGGACAAAAAGGGAATCACGGCAAGTGTTCCGATGCAGCGGATGCAGGTGCCGGAGGATTGCGCGGGCCCGGCTGTATTTCTCGCCTCGGAGGCATCCGGCTATGTGACTGGACAGATCCTCTATGTGGATGGCGGATTGACCGCGATCGGATAAAGAGCCGGAGGGGCATATGAGGGATAAAGTCATTATTACGGCGGCGCTGACCGGCGCCATGACGCCGAAAGAACTGAATGAACATATTCCGCTGACACCGGAAGAGATCGCTGCCGATGCTTACGCCTGCTGGAAAGCAGGCGCGGCGGTAGTTCATCTTCATGTTCGTGACGACAATGGCATCGGCGAGATGAATAAGGAGAAGTTTGCGGAGGTCATCCGCTTGCTCCGAGGCTACAAAGACTGTGATGTGATCATTAACTGTACGACGGCGGGCGAGGCAGAGGCGCCGGATGAAAAACGTCTGGCCCATGTCAGGGAGCTGGACGGTATCGAAATCGTATCCTATGACGCGGGCTCTTTTAACTGGATGCCGGCGGGAGTGCATACCAACAGTCCGAAATTTCTGAAGGAACTGGGCAATATCTGTTCGGCCAGAGATATCAAGCCGGAGTATGAGATTTTCGATTCCGGAATGATGGGGATTGTTGATTATTATGTGGACAAAGGAAATCTGAAGACGCCGGGGCAATACTGCTTTGTGCTTGGCGTAAAGGGCGGTATGGATGCCACGGTGGAAAATCTGGTTTTCTTAAAGAGCAAGCTGCCGGAGGGAAGCACATGGAACGCATTTGGCGTCGGGAAGGCGCACCTGCCGATTATGTATGCGACTTTGGCGCTGGGCGGTGATATCCGTGTCGGGCTGGAGGACAATGTCTACTACAGCAGAGGGGTGAAAGCGACCAATCAGATGCTGGTGGAACGCGCGGTTCGTGTGATTCGGGAGTTTGGAAAAGAACCGGCGACACCCGCCCAGGCTCGGGAGATTCTGGGCTTGAAGCCGTTGGCGCGCTGAGACGAGAAATTGTGTGAGTGAGGGATAGATATGAGCTGGGAATCTGTATATCAGAGCAGGAAAATGACAGCGGAGGAAGCGCTGAGAAAGGTGCCCGCGAATTGCCGGATGTTTCTGGGACATTCCATGAGCGAGCCGACCTATCTGGTAGAATACATGTGCGATCACAAGGAGTGGTTTACGAATGTAGAGATTTGCCGCATGGGTTCCAGCGGACTGCACCGTTATTGCACAGAGACGGGGATGAAAGGCCATCTGCGACACAATTCATTTTTTGCAAGCAAAAGAAGCCAGCAGGCGATTTTGGATGGGCGCGCAGATTTTACCCCGGTATTTTTCCACGATATCCCACGCTTGATGGAGGAGCGTATGGTTCCGGTGGATGTGGTTATGTTTATGGCGACGCCGCCGGATGAGAACGGAAAAGTAAGTCTCGGTCTCTCCTGCGACTATACGTTGGCAGCGGTGAAAAACGCGAAACTGGCAATCGCGCAGATAAACGATCAGTGGCCCTATACCTACGGCGCTACAGTCATTGATGTGTCAGAGATCGATTGCTTTGTGGAACACAGCGCTCCGATTCCCGAACTGCAGCCGGCGGTCTTGACCGATGTGGAGCTTGGTATCGGGCGAAACTGTGCCAGCCTGATCGAGGACGGAGATACCCTTCAGCTTGGAATCGGCGCGATTCCGGATGCTGTGTGCGCATCTCTGATGGGAAAGAGAGGACTTGGAATTCACAGTGAGTTGATATGTGACGGTGTTATGGAGCTGGTAAAGACCGGTGTGGTTACAAATGAAAACAAGCCCTTTGACCAAGGTGTCTGTACCACCGCATTTATGATGGGTACCAGAGCATTTTATGACTGGGCGGATCACAATTCACTGATCAATATGCAGCCGGTGGATTACACGAATGATCCGTTCCGTATCGCGTCATTGGATCACATTGTCAGCATTAATTCCGCCGTACAGGTGGATTTTCAGGGGCAGATTTGTTCAGAGTCCATTGGACTAAAACAGATTAGCGCTGTGGGGGACAGGTGGATTTTGTCCGCGGCGCATGTGAGGCGAGGCATGGAAAAGCCATTATCGCTATGCCGTCCACGGCAAAAGGAAAAATTTCCAAGATTGTGCCGATTCTGGACGAGGGAGCGGTCGTGACGACCTCCAGAGCCGATGCGGATTATGTTGTGACCGAATATGGAATTGCGCATCTGCGTGGGAAGACCTTAAAGCAGCGGTCACGGGCGCTGATTGAGATCGCACATCCGGACTTTCAGCTGGAGTTGAAAGCTGCTTTTGAGGAACGCTATCATTGCAGCTATGATGAATGACCTACGTGCGTCAGTCGGCTGTAGCGTTTCGACGCATATATTCCAGAAATTCCCGGCGAAAGATGGGAAGTGGTGTGCTTCCCGTCAAGTAGACAATAAAAAAATTAAAAAGTTTTTCCTGC
>JAJQBM010000211.1:0-2667 GCA_021203285.1 Clostridiales bacterium
AGTGTGGGAAATAATAATAATTTTAGTGCGAAAAGTTTTTATTCTTTACCGCTGTGGGGAATACTTTTCAGTAACCTCTTTTTTTAAGGGGGAAAGTGTGCTATCATATCTAAATAGTGTTTTCGATTATACCGAGCGGAGGGATGAGATGAGCTACGCAGATACTGTATTCATCGACATGTGCAGAGATATCATTCAAAACGGCGTCAGCACGGAGGGAGAAAAGGTGCGGCCGAAGTGGGAGGACGGCAGCAGCGCTTATACGATCAAGAAATTCGGCGTTGTAAACCGCTACGACCTGTCGAAGGAGTTCCCTGCGCTGACACTGCGGCGGACGGCCATCAAGAGCTGTACCGACGAGATGCTCTGGATCTGGCAGCAGAAGTCAAACAACATCCATGACCTGCACAGCCATGTCTGGGACGCGTGGGCCGACGAGGACGGTTCCATCGGCAAGGCCTACGGATATCAGATGGGTGTGAAACATCAGTATAAAGAAGGGATGATGGATCAGGTTGACCGTGTCATCTATGACCTGAAAAACAATCCGTACAGCCGCAGAATCATGACGAATCTCTATGTTCATCAGGATCTGCATGAGATGAACCTTTACCCCTGCGCGTACAGCATGACCTTCAACGTGACGAAGCGCCCCGGCGAGGAAAAGCTGATCTTAAACGGCATCTTAAACCAGCGGTCGCAGGACGTGCTGGCGGCCAACAACTGGAATGTCTGTCAGTACGCGGTGCTTCTGCATATGCTGGCGCAGGTCTGCGGCATGCAGGTCGGCGAGCTGGTGCATGTCATCGCGGACGCCCATATTTACGACCGTCATATCCCGCTGATCGAGGAGCTCATCACACGCGAGCCCTACCCCGCGCCGACCTTCTGGCTCAACCCGGAGGTCACTGATTTTTACAAATTCACGCGGGACGATGTAAAACTGCTCAACTACGAAACCGGACCGCAGATTCAAAATATCCCGGTAGCAGTGTGATACATAGATGAAAAATTGAGATCTTCGACATTATAACATAATTGATGACATCTGCTCAGGTGGTTTTGGGATACGTTGTAACCGTTCCCGCATGGGAGAAAGAAACAATTCAAAAAAGGGCACTTTTTTGTGCCCTGGTTGAATTCGTTTTTTTCGACCATGCATCACAGCCCCGTCCCAAAACCACCGTCCAAAAAATTATAGAAGGAGCACCACATGAACCTGATTGCAGCCGTCGATTCCAACTGGGCTATCGGCCTGAAAAACAAACTTCTGGTTCACATTCCGGACGACATGAAATTTTTCCGCCAGACCACCACGGGAAAGGTGGTCGTTATGGGGCGGAAAACGCTGGAGAGTTTTCCCAACAGCCGCCCGCTGGCGAACCGGGTCAACATTGTCCTGACGCGTGATCCCGATTATACTGTGAAAGGAGCCGTCGTCGTCCACGACATGGACGAGCTTCACGCAGAGATGGCGAAGTACCCCTCCGAGGATATCTATGTCATCGGCGGAGAGAGCATCTACCGCCAGCTCGTGGATGAGTGCAATGTCGCCCATATCACGAAAATCAACTACGCCTACGAGGCGGACGCGTATTTTCCGAACCTCGATGAAAAGCCGGAGTGGCACATCACGGCGGACAGCGAAGAGCAGACCTATTTCGATCTGGAGTATTACTTTTATAAATACGAGAAGTAAATGCGAAATTTTTCATGCATGTTGATAAGATATGTGCAGAAAACAAAAACTGTATAAGTACAAGAGGTCAATATGAGCAACTTTTTATTTAGTGTCAATGTCACCATCCCCATCTTTCTCGTGATGGTGGTCGGCTATTTTCTGAGACGGATCGGCATTTTAAATGAAAACTTTGTCGATGTCTCAAACAAATTCAACTTCACGGTCACACTGCCGGTGCTGGTGTACAAAGATCTGGCCAGTGTGAATATTCTGGAGGTTTTCGATTTAAAATATGTTCTTTTCTGCGCATTTGCCACCTCCGTGGGCTTCTGGGGATCGTGGGCGGTCGCGAAGCTGACCCTGAAGGATCACTCCCTTCGCGGCGCGTTTACACAGGCGTCCTTCCGCAGCAGTGCGGCGGTCATGGGGCTGGCCTTCATCCAGAATATTTACGGGGAGTCCGCCATGGGATCCCTGATGATCATCGGCGCGGTTCCGCTGTACAACATCTACTCGGTCATCGTCCTGACCTTTGAGGGTGATTATCCGGAGGGGGAGCGGGACACCGGCAAGATCAAGCAGGCCTGTGTCAACATCCTGAAAAACCCGATCATCATCGCCATCGTCATCGGTGTGGTCGTGGCACTGCTCGGCAATCCGATGCCCACACTGGTCAACTCCACGGTGGAGAACATCGCAAAGATGGCCACGCCGCTGGCACTGATCGGTCTCGGCGCCGGGTTCGAGGGTCGGAAGGCATTGAAAAAGATCAAGCCGACGCTGGGCGCATCCTTTATCAAGTTGATCGCGCAGGCGGCAATCTTCCTCCCGCTGGCAGCCCATCTCGGGTTTACGGGGGAGAAAATGGTGGCGCTGGCCGTCATGCTCGCCGGACCGGCCACACCTAGTTGTTACATCATGGCGAAAAACATGCATAACGACGGTGTCCTCACCGCCAGCATCGTGGTGGCGACAACCCTGCTCGC
>JAJQBM010000211.1:2767-4103 GCA_021203285.1 Clostridiales bacterium
TCCATGGAGATATCCGGAACCAAATTATTCCTTCGCGCTCTGGAAGCGGAGGGTGTGGAAAAAATTTTCGCCTATCCGGGCGGAACCGTGACAGACCTTTTTGACGAGCTGTACCGCAACAGCGACATCGATGTCGTCCTGCCGCGCCACGAGCAGGCGCTGGTCCATGAGGCGGAGGGCTATGCCAGAGAGACCGGAAAAACGGGCGTCTGTCTGGTGACCAGCGGTCCGGGCGCGACCAACACGGTGACAGCGATCGCGGACGCATTTCTGGACAGCATCCCGCTAGTCGTTTTCACGGGACAGGTGGCTCTGGGACTCATCGGGAACGAGGCGTTCCAGGAGGTCGATATCGTCGGGATCACGCGGCACATTACAAAATACAGTGTCACCGTCCGCGACCGGAAAAATCTGGGCAGGATCATAAAGATGGCCTTTCAGATCGCCTCTACGGGCAAACCGGGGCCGGTGCTCATCGACCTTCCGAAGGACATTCAGAACGCCAGCGGACCGGCGGAGTATCCGGACCATGTGGATATCCGCGGATATAAGATCAATGACGGCGTCCATGTCGGACAGCTTCGGAAGGCATTGAAGCTTTTAAAGAGCGCCGGGCGGCCGGTGATTCTGGCCGGCGGCGGCGTCAACATCGCAGGGGCGGGAGCGGAGCTTACCCGACTGGCGGAGCTGACTCATATCCCGGTTATCACGACGGTCATGGGCAAGGGAGCGATTCCGACCGACCACCCGTATTACATCGGCGGCAGTGGCCTTCACGGGAAGTACGCGGCCAACATCGCCATCAGCCAGTGCAACCTGCTTTTCTCCGTCGGCACCCGCTTTAACGACCGGGTGACGGGCGAGCTGAGCGAGTTTGCACCGAAGGCAAAGATTATTCATCTGGACATTGATGCGGCGGCCATCTCGCGCAACGTGGTCGTGGATGTTCCCATCGTGGCCAACGCGAAAGTGGCGCTCGCCCAGATGGTGGAATGGGTTGAGGCGGAGTGGAAGGAGCCGAAGGATACCGCGGACTGGATGAAGCAGATTCACAAGTGGGATGCCGAACATCCGCTGGAAATGCGCCGCGACCGGGGGATGACGCCCCAGATGATCATGGAGGGCTTAAACGAGGTCTATCCGGACGAGGTCACCTATGTGACGGACGTGGGACAGCATCAGATGTGGGCCAGCCAGTTCCTTCATTTGAATGAGAAGAAAAAGCTGATCACCTCCGGCGGTCTGGGGACGATGGGATTCGGTTTCCCGGCGGCATTGGGGGCAAAGATGGGACATCCGGACCGGCCGGTGGTCTGCATCACCGGGGACGGCGGTT
>JAJQBM010000102.1 GCA_021203285.1 Clostridiales bacterium
ATCCTAAAAACATTCGGAATCCGCTAAATTTGACCAAAAAACGGTCAAATTTGCTGCGTGCATCCAATTTCTGACCTTTTGTCCCTTGTATCATATAATTATGGTCGCAAACGCACCGACGCGCCTGATCAGCAAAGCGTCAGGCGCGTCACAACTATAAATTTACGGGAACACAGGGAAACAAAAACAAGGAGACAGAATACTATGGCACAGAATCCCATCGTCACCATTGAGATGGAAAATGGTGATATTATGAAGGCGGAGCTTTATCCGGAGATCGCACCGAACACGGTCAACAACTTTATCTCTCTGATCCGGAAAGGCTTTTATGACGGCGTCATTTTTCACCGCGTGATCGCCGGATTTATGATTCAGGGCGGCGACCCGAACGGAACGGGAACCGGCGGACCCGGCTACTGTATCAAAGGCGAATTCTCCCAAAACGGATTCCCCAATGGCTTAAAGCATACGCCCGGCGTGCTCTCCATGGCGCGCACCATGGCTCCCGACACCGCGGGCAGCCAGTTTTTCATCATGCACCAGACCTCTCCGCACTTAGACGGCGCATACGCTGCGTTCGGAAAGATCATCGAAGGACAGGATGTGGTGGACAAAATTGCAACTTGTAAGACGGACTGGCAGGACAAGCCGCTGCAAAAGCAGATGATGAAAAAAGTCACGGTAGACACCTTCGGTGCGGATTATCCGGAACCGGAGAAGTGCTAGAACCGTCTCGCCCGGCGGGCACGCCGCTTGTATTTCTTTTCCCCGAAAAGCCAGAATACAATCAGGCCGATCAGAAAGCCTATGATCGCTCCGCAGATCACATCCGAGGGATAGTGAGCGCCCACATACAGTCGCGAGAATGAGAGCAGCACGGCCAGTATCACACAGGGAACGCCGACCCACTTCTGTGTGCTCTTGTAAATCGCCGTGGCTGCCGCGAACCACGCCGCCGCATGCCCGGACGGAAACGACGCGTCGGTCGTCGTGATCAGGCAGTTTAACCCGCTGACCACCTCGGCCGGGCGCACCCGGTTCACATAGCCCTTCAGGAACAGATTCACCAGACAGAAGGAACCGATAAGGGAAACGATCGCCAGGATCCCCGCCCTGCGGGTTTTCCTCGGAATCAACAGCAGGATCGCGATCACGATCCAGATCGCACCCATATTTCCCAGTTTTGTGAAACGCACCACCCACGGGGAGAGCTCCGGTATCCGGATGTACTCCTGTATCAGCAGTAATATTTTTCCGTCCACCCTGATCAGGGCATTCAGAACCGTATCGATTACACTCATAATTCACCTTCGTAAAAATCACTCAGAACTTAAACACTGCCACACCGTAGGGCTCCAACGGATAGGCAAAAGAGAAATCCCGGTTGTCGCACGGCTGCTTCTGCGCAGTGTAGACCGTCGGCCGTTCCTTGCCGCTTCCTCCGAAACGCTCCTCGGAGCTGTCCAGTATCAAAGTATATTTTTTCTTCTTCGGCACGCCAACCCGGTAATCCGCACGCTCCATCGGGGAGAAATTGATGACAAAGAGCAGATTGTTCCGGCCGGTCTTCCCGTGACGCACGAAACTGAAAATATTGCGGAACGCATCGTCCGCGTTGATCCACTCAAAACCCTCCGGCTGATCGTCCAGTTGGTACATCGCCGGATATTTCAGATAGAGACGGTTTAGCTCTTTGACAAACTGGTTCAGATTTGCGTGGAACGGCTCATCCAACAGTTCCCAGTCAAGCTGGCGCTTCTCACTCCACTCCCGCAGTTGTCCGAACTCCCCGCCCATGAAGAGCAGCTTCTTTCCGGGGTGTCCCATCATAAAGGCATACCCGCACATGAGATTGCGGTACTTGTCAATCCCCAGACCCGGCATCTTGTTCAGCATGGAGCATTTTAAGTGGACAACCTCATCGTGTGACAGAACCAGAATATACTTCTCACTGTAGTTATAACTCATGGCAAACGTCATCTTGTTGTGGTTGTCTTTGCGGAAATACGGATCCAGCTTCATGTAATCTAGGAAGTCATGCATCCAGCCCATGTTCCATTTATAAGAAAAATTCAGGCCGTTTTCGACCACGTTCCCCGTCACCTTCGGCCATGCGGTGGACTCCTCCGCAATCATAACCACGCCGTTGTTTCTGCCGCAGATCAGGGTATTCAGATGCTTAAACAGCTCGATGGCCTCAAGATTCTCGTTGCCGCCGTATTTGTTTGCGACCCACTGGCCGTCCTTCTTTCCGTAATCCAGATACAGCATGGAAGCCACCGCGTCCACGCGAAGACCGTCCACATGGAACTGCTCCACCCACATCAGCGCGCTTCCGAGGAGGAAATTCTTAACCTCCGTCTTACTGTAGTCAAAGATCTTGGTCCCCCAGTCCGGATGCTCTCCCTTCCGGGTATCCGCATACTCGTAGAGGCAGGTGCCGTCAAACTCCGCCAGTCCGTGGGCATCCCTCGAGAAATGGGCGGGCACCCAATCCAGTATGACGCCGATCTTTCTCTTATGGAGGTAATTCACCATATAGGCAAAATCCTCAGGCGTCCCATAGCGGGAGGTCGGTGCGTAATAGCCTGTGACCTGATACCCCCATGACCCGTCAAACGGATACTCCGAGATCCCCATCAGCTCCACATGCGTATAGCCCATCTCTTTCGCATACTGCGCAAGCTCTACCGCCATCTCACGGTAGTTGTAATATCCGGTATCCTCCGTGTAGCCCTCGTGGCGCTTCCATGATCCGATATGCACCTCGTAGATATTCATCGGATTCTCGTAAACATTCTTTGTCTCCGCCCGGTTTTTCATCCAGACATCATCCGTCCACCTGAGCTTGCTGATGTCCGTCACGCGGGACGCCGTGCCCGGACGCAGCTCCGCATAGTTTGCGTAGGGATCCGCCTTGTACAGCTTCCTTCCGTCCTTTGTCAGGATCAGATATTTGTAGTAATCCCCCTTCTTTACCTTCGGGACAAAGAGCTCATAGATCCCGCTCGGCTCCAGACGCTCCATCTCGTGCGCGGTCTCATCCCACTCGTTGAAGGAACCGATAACCCACACTTTCTCGGCGTTCGGCGCCCAGACGGCAAAATTTACACCGCTGACTCTGCCAACCTTCTGCGGATGGGCGCCCAGCTTCTTGTAAATGTCATAATGCACCCCCGTTCCAAACAAATACATATCGTATTCTGTGATATTCCCCATAACAATCCCCCTCCTCGTTCATATCGTTATTTTAAGGCTATTTATTCAAAATCGGTTTCTCTGAGAATCAGATAGTCATTCTCATTATATTTTTTGGCAAAAAGCTTTTTGATTCCGCCGGACTCTGCGCTCTCAATCGCCTGATCCACGATCTCCTTTACCTCCGTCAGAGTCGTCGACCGCTCCAGCTTCTGAATATTGTTTATACGGTTGTACATGGCCAAAACACCCATCTCGTCGATCATACACTCCATCTCAACGGCGTATGCCTTTCCGAAATCGACCAGCTCGTCGATCGTGAATACCGGTATCTTCACCTTCTCAGTGAATTTCTTCGCAAAGGAAAAGTCAAGACTCAGCGCCTTTTTGATGCCCGCACTATCATCCTCCAGAATCACGACCATACCGCGTGTATTCCGCTCCATGACCTGAGACATCCGGACCGCCGTCTCTGCGGTCAGATCTCCTGCCTTGTCTATGATCAGATAACCGCCCTCGATTTTCGGAACCAGCGCAGAGAAGTCCTTTTTGTTCAGGGACTGTGCGCTGATTTTCCCGATCTTCTTATCCTCTTTTCCGGTCACCTTCTGGATGGCACGGATCAGGCTCGTCGCCAGGACGGTCTTCCCGCTCCCCTCCTCGCCCTGAATAATCAGATTGCCGCGAAGAGAGGTGATGGCGTTGCTCTTATAGTTCGCCGCATCCTCGATGACCTGCGTGATCTGTTCCCGCATACCGGGAACCGGAAGGAAATATGTAAACAATTCCTTCATCTCCGCATCCGTCAGAGTCCGGGGCGCCGGTTCATCCGTTGTCTCCGGCTCTTCTTCCCCGGCAGCGGCTTCATCCAGGAGATCCTCCGGCAGGGCAATCTCCGGC
>JAJQBM010000266.1 GCA_021203285.1 Clostridiales bacterium
GCTTTGGTCGGATTAGTCACTTAAGAACGAAAGGAATACGGAGTGGAGTATGCGATGAAATTTAACACGACTTTATTACATGGAACGAAGGAGTTTCCCTTCTATGGTGATACGGAATCGGGCGCAACTCTGCCGCCGGTCTGTCAATCCAGTGCATTTCGGCATACATCGGCGAAACGTATGGAACAGATTTTTCACAATAAAGCGCCGGGATTTTCTTATACAAGGTTAGGGAATCCGACGGTAGAGGCTTTTGAAAAGCGGATGACTGTTCTGGAGGGTGGCGTTGCCAGTGTGGCCTGCGCTTCCGGTATGGCGGCGGTGTTTAATGCACTGATGAATATTTTGCAAGTGGGAGATGAGATTGTCTCCAGCGCCAGCCTCTACGGCGGCACGATCGACCTGTTTCGCGAGCTGGAGAGCTTCGGAGTAACGACACGCTATGTGAAGAATAATGATCTGAATGCATTCAGGGAGAAGACAAACGACCATACCCGATGTTATTTTACGGAGACGATCGGGAACCCGAAGCTGGATGTCACGGATATCCGGAGTTTGGCGGATCTGGCTCACAGTCAGGGGTTGCCGTTGTTCGTTGACAATACGGTGGCGACGGCTTATCTGGTAAAGCCCATAGAATTGGGTGCGGATATTGTGATCAACTCCACTTCCAAGTATGTCAACGGCAGCAGCAATGGGATCAGCGGCGTGATTACTGATAGAGGGAAGTTTTGCTGGAACACGGAAAAATATCCGGGTCTGAAGGAATTTGCGAAGTTCGGTCCTTTTGCTTACGTGGTGAAACTGCGCAACGGATTTTTCCGAAATACCGGAGCCTGCCTGTCGCCGCAGAACGCATTTTACAATACCCTCGGACTGGAAACCCTGGGACTTCGGATGGAGCGGATTTCAGACAATGCTTTGGCTTTGGCGCGCTGGCCGCAGAAAGAGTTCCCGGAATTTATGATAAATTACCCCGGATTAAAGACGAACTCCTGTCATGAGATTGCAAAGAAACAGTTTGGAAATCGTTTTGGCGGTATTCTTACTATCCGTGTCGGGAGCAGGGAGCGGGCGTACAGGATTCTGGACAGCCTGAAGATTCCGCTGCAGGTGTCGAATATCGGAGACACAAAGACGTTGGTGATTCATCCGGAATCTACATTGGCAGTGCACAGTACCGAAGAGGAGAAGGCGGCGGCAGGGGTTTATGAAGATTTGATCCGGGTGAGCGTCGGAATTGAAGATGCGGAAGACCTTATGGAAGGTTTTGGAAGGGCGATTCGTGAGTCGTGACAGGGAGGAAACAAGATGGCAGATATTGATTAAGCAACACTGAAAAAAGGCGGCTTTATGCGCCAGAAGCAGAAAGGATATTTCTCTCTGCGCTTACAGGTGACCGGCGGACATTTGACAGCAGAAAATATCCGGACGATTGCCGAGGTGGCGGATGAGTTCGGAAAAGGGTATATACATATGACTTCCCGCCAGGGCGTGGAGATCCCTTTTATTCATATTGAAGATATCGAAAAAGTGAAAGAGCGTCTTGCCAAGGGCGGCGTAAGCCCCGGCGTCTGTGGTCCGCGCGTCCGTACGGTGACGGCCTGTCAGGGAGGGGCGATCTGTCCCAGCGGATGTATTGATACTGCTGCTCTGGCAGAGAAGCTCAACGACCATTATTTCGGCAGGGAGCTTCCGCACAAATTTAAATTCGGGGTCACCGGCTGTCAGAACAATTGTCTGAAAGCGGAGGAAAACGATCTCGGCGTCAAGGGCGGGATGGAAGTAACCTGGAAACCGGATCTGTGTATCAACTGCGGCGTCTGTGAAAAAGCCTGCCGCGAGGGAGCGATTACCTGTACAGATACCGAAGTCCTGATTGACCGGGAGAAGTGTAATTACTGCGGACGCTGTGTGAAATCATGTCCTACCGACGCATGGAAAGGTGAGAGCGGCTATCTGGTATCTTTCGGCGGCCTGTTTGGAAATAAGATATATACCGGAGAGCAGTTTTTGCCGCTGATCAAAGATGAGGAAACGTTTTTCCGTGTAGCAGACGCGGCGATTACTTTTTTTGAGGAGAATGCCAAGGCCGGTGAGCGCTTCCGGTTCACCCTGCAGCGGGTGGGAGAAGAAGAGTTTCGCAGGAAGATGTGGGCGGCTTATAACAATGAGTGATAAAACCCGATATGGTAAAGGTATATCATCGAAAACACACAACGGGTTGAGCTGTACTTTCCCAATATTGCGTTTGTTCAGATAAACAGACAGGAAAGACATAGATTCGAGGAAATAAACCATAGAATGATAGAAGGGATGGAATGAGTATGAGTGCGGCATATGAAATTGACGAAACCGTCGATATTACCGACGTGGTATGCCCGGTTACCTTTGTAAAAGCAAAAGTGGCGCTGGAAGAACTGGATGAGGGACAGATTCTCTCGATTCACATGAATGACGGAGAACCGGTGCAGAATGTCCCGCGCAGCATCAAGGAAGAAGGGCACCAGATTTTGAAACTGTTGAAAAATGAAGATGATACCTATGACTTGATTGTAAGAAAGGCGGGTGATTAAGTTATGGCAAAGAGATGGACGGAGGCGGATTTTGATACAGAGGTATTAAACAGTGATAAACTGGCAATCGTGGATTTTTATTCAGACAGCTGTCTGCCATGCAAAGCGGTTTCGCCGCTGCTGGCAGAACTGGAGGAAATCTATGCGGATCAGGTGATTGTGGGCAAGGTGAATGCGGTGTATGAGCGCGGGCTGGTTTTCCGCTGGGAGGTGTCTTCGGCACCGACCATTTTATTTTAAAAAAACGGAAAAGAGGTCGCCCGGTTTAGCGGCATGCAGAAGAAGGAAGATCTTGTCCGTGAAATTGAGAAGCATCTGTAACTGCCATTTTAGTTCTGTCAGGAGAAGCAAGAGGATTGATTCTGAAACGGGAAACATTTTAGATTAAAAAAGATATGGTAAACTAAAATAGGAAGGAATGAGAGTATCATGAATATTATCGTAGCAGGAGAAAGGAAGGCGTATGAGAAAGGCATTACGGTAGAGAAGCTCATCGAGGCGGAGAAGGTGGAAACGCCCCAGTACGTGACTGTTTCCATTAACGAGGAATTTGTGCAGAGAGCAGACTTTTCTACACGACAGCTTGCCAAGGGGGATGAGGTGGAATTTCTTTACTTTATGGGAGGTGGGCAGTAATGGCTTTTTCCAATGAACAGTTGGAGCGCTATTCCAGACATATTATTCTGAAAGAGGTCGGCGTAAAGGGCCAGAAGAAACTCCTGAACGCGAAGGTGCTGATTATCGGTGCCGGCGGACTGGGAGCACCTGCCGCTATGTATCTGGCGGCCGCCGGAGTCGGCACCATCGGCATTGCCGATGCGGATGAGGTGGATCTCTCAAATCTGCAGCGTCAGATTATCCATGGAACACCGGATGTGGGAAAGGCAAAAGTACAGTCCGCGAAAGAAACCATGAACCGTATGAACCCGGATGTTACGGTCAATACCTATCGGACATTTGTGTCCGCAGATAATATACTGGATCTGATGAAAGATTACGATTTTATTATCGATGGAACGGATAATTTCCCTGCGAAGTTTTTGATTAATGATGCCTGCGTGATGGCCGAAAAACCATTTTCTCATGCCGGTATCATCCGGTTCCAGGGTCAGCTTATGACTTATGTGCCGGGAGAGGGGCCGTGTTACCGCTGCGTGTTCCGCGATCCGCCGCCAAAGGATGCGGTGCCGACCTGCAAACAGGCCGGCGTGGTGGGCGCCATGGGCGGTGTCATCGGCAGCCTGCAGGCCATGGAAGCGATCAAATATATCATTGGGCAGGGACAGCTGCTGGCCGGAACACTTCTGACATATGACGCTCTGACGATGAATTTCCGGAAAGTGCCGCTGCCGAAGGACAATTCGGATTGCCCGGTCTGCGGGAAGCATCCGACCATCACGAAGCTGATTGATT
>JAJQBM010000076.1:0-1867 GCA_021203285.1 Clostridiales bacterium
CCGGGGAAACGGGAAGATTGAGGATACTTGCCGGGCGATTGGGGATATCGCGGAGCAAAACCGGAAGCGCCGCGGCACCGTGCGCATTATCAACGTCTCCGTCGGAATGACGGATGCGGTCGGTCCGAAGCTGCAGAGACAGCTTCTGGAGTCCGTGGAGGGCGCATGGGACAGCGGGATTGTGGTCATCGCCGCGGCGGGGAACAACGGACCGGGGGAGCATACGATCACCAGCCCGGGCGTCTCGCGGAAGATCATTACTGTCGGCAGTATTGATGATACATGGAATTCGCCAGGAGGAAAGGGCTATTCCGGGCAGGGCCCGACGGAGGAGTGTGTCGTCAAGCCGGAGATCCTGATGCCGGGAACCAATATTTTAAGCTGCGCTAACCGCAGGGGCGGCTACACGAGAAAGAACGGAACATCCATGGCGGTGCCCGTCCTCTCCGGGGTGATTGCGCTGCTGCTTTGCGCTTATCCGTCACTGACGCCGAACGAGGTGAAAATGCGGCTGTTCTACGCGGCGCGGCAGGTTGGGGAGCGGAAGAGTTGGGGGACGGTCCGGATGGATGGGCTGCTGTAAATCATGGCTTACGTTTCCCCGAGAAAGAGGTTGCGGAAGAGACGGTTGACGGCATCCCGGAATGTCAACTCATCGACCGTCTCCGCGGCTGTGATTTCCACTTCCCCGACGGTCTCGGCGCCCGACGTATAGACTGCTTTTCCGACGACGTCGCCCTTTGCGACCGGCGCCGCCAGTGATTCCGGGAGGGAGAGCGATTTCTCTAGCGTCTCCCCGGAGCCGGTGGTGTCGAGGTAGCGGAATGCGCCGCCGTAGGCGATGGCGACAGCGTCCTTCGTCCCGCCGGTGACGGGGATATCCTCCAGAACATCCGTGTTTTCATCGGAGTAAACTGTGCAGTTCGCAAATCCCCAGTTAAACAGGCTGACGGCATCCGCGATGCGCGCCGCGCTGTCCTCCGCCGCCATGATGGCGGCGATCAGGTTGACGTCGTCCCGGGTGGCGGTGGCGGCGAGGCAGAATTTTGCCTGACTGGTGGAGCCGGTTTTTAAGCCGGTAGCATATTCATACTGCCGCAGGAATTTGTTGGTGCTGCTTAAGGTAAAGGTCGAGTCGCCATTTGCGGTGTGGTGCGTGATGTCCTCCATCCAGATGGAAGTGTAATCAAAGACTTCCGGGTGGTTCACGGTCAGCTCGCGGGACATGAGGGCGATATCCAGCGCGCAGGAGTAGTGGCCGTCCGCATCCAGCCCGCAGGCGTTCGCAAAGTGCGTGTGCTCCATGCCGAGCTCGGCGGCCCGCGCGTTCATGCTCTCGACAAAAGTGTCCTCAGAGCCGGAGATGAATTCCGCCATGGCGACGCTGGCGTCGTTTGCGCTGGCGACGGCAATGCATTTGATCATGGTGTCCACCGTCTGGGTTTCGCCCGCTTCCAGATAGACCTGGAAGCCGCCCATGCCCGCGGCGTGTTCGGACACGGTCACGGTGTCTTCGAGAGAAATCTGCCCGGCGTCGATGGCCTCAAAGATCAGGAGCATGGTCATGACCTTTGTGACGCTGGCCAGCGGCCGTTCGGTCGTCTCATCCTTCGCGTAGAGGATGGTTCCGGTGTCCGCGTCCATCAGGAGTACCGAGGGCGCGGAGGTCTCCGGCCCGGATGCAGCGGCAACGACGGAGAGCGGGCAGATAATCAGGAGGAAAACAGGAAGAATCAGACATAATAATTTTTTCATCGGGAATATCACCTGTAAAAATCATCGGTTATAGTAATCATATCGAAAATGGGAGCGCAGTATGCCTTATTTTCGCAAAATTCAGGCATGTCAGGAAGAAAAACCTTGCGTT
>JAJQBM010000076.1:1877-3987 GCA_021203285.1 Clostridiales bacterium
TTATTACTGTAAAATGTTGAGGGGTATATGTATTTGTTCGTGGACGCAGTTGGAGATCGTAGTATGGATTTGAGTGTGAAACTGTAAGTATTTGAAGGCCCGCTGGACCTTCTTCTTCATTTATTAGACAAAAATAAAGTCAGCATTTATGACATCCCGATCGTGGAGATCACGGATCAGTACATGGAGTATATCTGTGAGACGCAGCGTCAGGATTTAAATGTCATGAGCGAATTTATGGTCATGGCGGCGACGCTTCTGGACATCAAGGCGCGGTGGCTTCTCCCGAAGGAAGAGAGTGAGGACGAGGAAGAGGAGGATCCGCGGGCGGAGCTGGTGGAACAGCTTTTGCAGTATAAGATGTACAAGTACATGTCCATGGAGCTGAAGGATCGTCTGGTGGATGCCGGGCGGCAGATGTACCGGGCACCCGCCCTGCCGGACGAGGTCCGTGAGTACGAGGAGCCGGTGGATATGGAACAACTGACCGCCGGGGTGGATTTGAGCCGCCTTCACGCCATCTTTGAGTCCGTGATGAGCCGTCAGGCGGAGAAGGTAGACCCGATCCGGTCCAAATTCGGCAGGATTGAGAAGGAACAGGTCTCGGTGGAGGACAAGATCTCCTATATGGAGGGGTATCTGGAAAGTCATTCCTCCTTTTCTTTTCGTGCGCTTCTGGAGCGGCAGAACAGCAAGGTTGAGCTGGTGGTTACGTTCCTCGCGGTGCTGGAGATGATGAAGCTGGGGAGGATCACGGCACAGCAGGAGAGCACCTTCGGGGAGATTATGATTGTGAAAGCGGACGGAAAGTGAAGAGGTGAACCGATATGAAAATCGAAGAGTATGAGGCCGCCGTGGAGGCCATTTTGTTTGCCATGGGCGACTCCGTGGAGCTGTCGAAGATCGCGGCAGCGTTGGAGATTTCCGAGGAGGATGCAAGGAGAGTCATCCGCTGTCTGAGCGACCGTTACCAGTCGGAGTCCAGCGGCCTGCAGATCATTGAGCTGGACGGGTCGTATCAGCTCTGCACGAAGGTCAGCCAGTATGACTATCTGATCCGGATCGCGAAACAGCCGAAGCGGCATGTGCTGACGGATGTGCTGCTGGAAACCCTGTCCATCGTGGCCTACCGCCAACCAGTGACGCGGGTGGAGATCGAGAAGATCCGGGGCGTTTCCTGCGAACACGCGGTCAACCGCCTCGTGGAGTATAATCTGATCCGTGAGATCGGGCGGCTGGATGCGCCCGGACGGCCGATTCTGTTCGGGACGACGGAGGAGTTCTTGCGGTGCTTCGGTGTGCAGTCCGCGGACGATCTGCCCGCTCTTGATGCGGAGCAGGTGGAGGAGTTCCGGCAGGAGGCGCAGGAGGAAGTGCAGCTAAAGCTGGATATATAGATACAGATGATTTTGTTACAAAACAGGTGTTCCCTGTGTTGATAAAAGGAGGAGGAATTGAACAATGAGCAGATTATCAGTGGTTGAGACCGGCCGGATGCGTGCGGTCGGCTCGGACCTGCGGGCACAGGTTGCCCAGCGGATTGCGGCGAACCCGCCCGGAGTCTGTACGGTGGAGCAGCAGCTTGCGATTCTGCAGGTCTGTCACGCGCAGTCCTGCGGGAAGTGTGTTCCCTGCCGGGTCGGTCTGGGGAGGTTGGCCGAGCTGTTGGAGGACGTGCTGGATGACCGTGCGACGATGGACACGCTTGCGCTGATCCGGGAGACGGCGGAGAATATCCGCGTGTCCGCGGACTGTGCCATCGGTTTTGAGGCGGCTAACATGGTGTTGAAGGGGCTGGACGGGTTTGAGGAGGACTATCTCTCCCATGTGCTGAAGCACACCTGCTCCGGTTCGTTTGAACAGCCGATTCCCTGCGTGACACTCTGTCCGGCCCATGTGGATGTGCCGGGATACATAGCTCTTGCGGCAGCCGGGAGGGCGGATGATGCGATCCGTCTGATCCGAAAGGACAACCCCTTCCCCACCGCCTGTGCGCTGATCTGTGAGCATCCGTGCGAGCAGCGCTGCCGCCGCCGGATGATCGACGACGCGGTCAACATTCGCGCGCTGAAGCGGTATGTGGTGGACCACGCGTCGGCGGACTCTGTGC
>JAJQBM010000041.1 GCA_021203285.1 Clostridiales bacterium
TAGTTCTAACTGACTGAGAGCACTGTGGATGAGTTTCTGGTTCTCTTCGTTTCAGACAGTATCTGCATGTCTACCTACAAATGCGCGATTCTGGGAGCAGAGCACAAGCGGGTTCATGAGGATGTGGCGGAGCATCCGGCCATCATGGGACATGAGTTTGCGGGAGACATTGTAAAAGTCGGGAAGAATCATCAGGGAACGTTTCAGCCCGGCATGAAGTTTACGCTGCAGCCGGCACTGAACTATAAGGGAACCATGTGGAGCCCGGGGTATTCCTATGAATTTTTCGGCGGGGACACGACATATTGCGTGATTCCGGCAGAGGTGATGGAGCTCGGGTGTCTTCTGGAGTATAAGGGCCGCGCATACTATGAGGCTTCCCTTGCGGAGCCGATGTCCTGCAGCATCGGGGCATTTCATGCGGCGTACCATACACAGATGGGCGTTTATACCCATGAGATGGGGATTCGCGAAGGCGGAAAGCTGGCCATCATGGCGGGAGCCGGTCCGATGGGACTTGGGGCTCTGACCTATGCCCTGCACTGTGACAGGCGTCCGGCGATGGTCATTGTGACAGATCTGAATCAGGAGCGTCTGGATCGGGCGGCGCTGTTGTTCCCGCCTGCAGAGATCGCAAAGGAGGGGATTGACCTTCGGTTTATCAACACCGGCGGCTGCGAGGATCCGGTGAAAGAGTTGCTGGCGGTCTCCGGCGGCACCGGCTATGATGATGTGCTCTGCTATGCTCCGGTGGCATCGGTTGTCACGCAGTCCAGCGCGATTCTCGGCCGGGACGGCTGCTTGAATTTCTTCGCGGGACCGACGGATAAACAGTTCAGCGCCGAGATGAATTTTTATGATGTACATTATAATTCCACTCATGTCATGGGCACCACCGGCGGCAACACGGCAGACATGATTGAGTCTCTGGAGCTGACCGCGGCAGGGCGGATTAACCCGGCTGTCATGGTGACGCATATCGGAGGACTGGACGCGACGGCGGATACTACGCTGAATCTTCCGAAGATTCCGGGCGGAAAGAAGCTGATTTACACACATCTGACCATGCCGCTCACTGCGCTGACCGATCTGCGAAGCGTCGGTGAAGCGCAGAATGATGCGCGGTATACTGCTCTTGCGGACATTGTGGATGCAAACAAGGGACTCTGGTGCCCGGAGGCAGAGGAATACTTATTTGAGAACTTTATAGAGAAATAATGTGTCGGGATCTCCTGCCTGTATGATCCGGACACAGACAGGAGGAATTTATGGATACTATGGAAATTCGCAGAAATGCGATTGCCCGATTGATCGATGAGAACGGAACCGTCAGTTTCGCGCAGCTTAAGGAAGCGTTTCCCGATGTCTCGGAGATGACGCTCCGCACAGATCTGAAATGTCTGGATGAGGCGCGGCGGATCCTGCGTGTACATGGGGGAGCGAAGTCCGTACAGGTTGTGATCGGAACGGATGATTATCTGAAACGGAAGTCTGTCCGGAATATTTCAGAAAAACAGACGATTGCACAGAAGGCGGTGACGCTGCTGCGTCCGGATACGACGGTATATCTGGACTCCGGCAGCACAACGACGACTTTCGCCCGGTGTATTCCGGATCAGTCGAATCTGATCTATACGACCGGTTTGAGCTGTGCGACAGAGCTCTGCAACTTGGCCGTGCCGACGGTGATGCTTCCGGGGGGAATGCTGAATCGTTACAGCCAGAGTGTGTTCGGGTTTTCCGCGATCAGGGAGTTGGAGAGGGTAAATTTTGACCAGACTTTTTTAGGAATTACCGGTTTTCACGCATCGTCAGGTTTTTCCTGCGGCATCAGTGATGAAGCCATATTAAAGCAGACGGCGATCCGCCAGTCGGAGCAGGTTGTCGTGTTGATGGATTCTTCGAAAATCGGTATAAAATGCAGCTTTTCCATCTGCGGACTGGCGGATGTGGATATCATCGTATCGGACGGAAAGCTGCCGGCAGATTTTCTGGCCGAATGTGAAAAGTACGGTGTCAGGGTTTTGTAATTTTTGACTCGGTTCGGGCAATTCTCCATAGATGAGCTTATTATCAGAGATTCAGGGAGAATGACTCAAATGAAAACAAAAGTACAGAGTTTTGGCAAGTTTTTATCGGCAATGGTAATGCCGAATATCGGGGCGCTGATTGCCTTTGGCTTTCTGGCGGCATTGTTTACAGACAACGGCTGGATTCCGAACGAGGGATTTAACAGTATTGTCAGCCCGCTTCTTTCTTATTTAATACCGATCCTGATCGCCGGAACCGGCGGCAAGCTGATCGGCGGGCAGAGGGGACAGATCGCGGGATCGATTGCGGTGATCGGTACGATCATGAGCGATACCAGCATCACCATGCTGATGGCGGCTATGGTTATGGGTCCGCTGGCAGGATTTTGTGTGAAGAAATTTGACCAGTTTATGGAAGGACGCATGCCGGCCGGTTTTGAGATGTTGATCAACAACTTTTCCGTGGGACTGATCGGTATGGTTCTCGCCATGCTGGGATATGTGGTGATCGGCCCGATCATGACCGGTGTGCTGACCGTTTTGACTGCCGGTGTGAATATCCTGGTAAACCACGGGCTGCTCCCGTTGGTTGCAATCTTTATTGAACCGGCGAAGGTATTGTTTCTGAATAACGCCATTAATCATGGCATTTTTACACCCATTGCGACGGCGCAGGCGGCGGAGGCCGGAAAGTCCATCATGTATATGCTGGAGTCCAACCCGGGTCCGGGACTCGGCGTGCTGCTGGCATACATGTTTTTCTGCAAGGATAAAAAGACAAAGGATTCCGCACCGGGAGCGGTCATCATCCATCTCCTCGGTGGTATCCACGAGATTTATTTCCCGTATATCCTGATGAATCCGGTTGTGATTATCGCACCGATTGTGGGAAATATGGCAGCGATCTTCTGGTTCAATCTCATCGGTTGCGGACTGGTGGGCCCGGCATCGCCCGGCTCAATCATCCTCTATCTGATGATGACGCCTGCCTCGGATATGTTCAAAGTAATCATCGGCGTATGTATTGCCACGGGCATTTCCTTTGCCATCGCTTCTCCCCTTGTGCGCAGAGCGGGCAGCAAGAGTCTGGAGGAGGCGCAGCAGGAGGTTGCGGCGAGAAAGGCAGAGTCGAAGGGTACGGCGGCTCCTGCAGCAGTTTCCGCGGCTACAGTGAAATCAACCGATGTGAAAAAGATCATTTTTGCCTGTGATGCGGGCATGGGATCTTCCGCCATGGGTGCGACGAAATTCCGGAACCGGATTAAGGACATCCGTCCGGATATCACGGTGAAAAATACTTCCGTGGATACCATTCCCGCAGACTGTGATATCGCGGTTGTGCAGGAGACGCTGGCGGAGCGCGCCATGAAGTCCGCGCCGCAGGCGGAGCTGATCACCATCGGGAATTTCCTTGCGGACCCGAAGCTGGACGCGCTGTATGAGCGTTTGACGACACAGGAGAAGGCGACGGAGACGCTCCCGGAAACAGCCGGAGTTGCTGCGGATGAGACGGTTTCGGAAACACAGGCAGAGACAGCGGAACCTGCACAGGAGGCGAAGCCTCCGGTTATCGTGGCGGACGGGATTCGCCTCGGGCAGAAGCCGGTGAGCAAGGAGGAAGCGATTCAAGCGGCCGGTGAACTGCTGGAGAAGCTCGGATATGTGGACCACAGCTATGTGGATGCGATGCAGGAGCGCGAAAAAATCACGACGACTTATATGGGTATGGGCGTTGCGATTCCCCATGGGACGACACAGGCCAAGGGTGAGGTGAAAAAGACCGGCATCGTCTTTCTCCAGTACCCGGAGGGCGTGGATTTTGGCGAGGAGAAGGCGCAGCTTGTCTTCGGTATCGCGGGCATTGGCGACGAGCATCTGGATCTGCTGGCAAAAATCTGTACGATGCTGGAGGATGAGGACCGGATGGAGACAATGAAGACCACGGAAGATG
>JAJQBM010000097.1 GCA_021203285.1 Clostridiales bacterium
GGTGTGCCTTTTTAATTAACCCCAAAATAATATAGTGCTAAATCCTAAAGACGGGTATGAGGTGGAGTTTAAAATCCTGAAGTTTCTGAATCAGGTTCTTGAATAAACGGCGGGAATATACTATGATACTACGAGAGTTCAGATAATTGCGAGGAACAGATCATGGAAGATATCAGATACGCTCCGATCGGTGTTTTTGATTCCGGCGTGGGCGGATTGACTGTAGCGAGAGAGATTATGAGGCAGCTTCCCGATGAGCGGATCGTCTATTTCGGAGACACGGCGCGTGTCCCCTACGGCAGCAAGTCGCAGGACACGATCATCCGTTTTTCCCGTCAGATCGTTCATTTCCTGCAGACAAAGGATGTGAAGGCGGTGGTGGTGGCCTGTAATACCGCCAGCGCGCTTGCGTTGGAGACACTGCAGCCGGAGGTCGATCTCCCGATCATCGGCGTGGTGACGCCGGGCGCAAAGGTTGCGGCGGAGACGACGGCAAACGGAAAGATCGGCGTGATCGCCACGGAGAGCACCATCGAGAGCCAGCTCTATACCCGGGTGATTCACGAGCACAATCCCCGCGCGCAGGTTTTCGGTAAAGCGTGTCCGCTGTTTGTCCCGCTGGTGGAAGAGGGATGGATCAAGGATCCGGTGACGGTGGAGGTGGCAAACCGCTATCTTGAACCGCTGCTCGAGACCGGGATCGATACGCTGGTGATGGGGTGTACCCACTATCCGCTGCTGCGGTCGGTGCTGCGGCAGATCATGGGGGAGCGGGTGACACTGGTCAATCCGGCATATGAGACGGCCAGAGAGCTGAAAAGTCTGTTGGAGGCGGAGGGGATTGCAAATGACGGGCGTCGGCGTGATGCAAAGGATACGGCGCAGGTGGGAATGCATCGTTTTTATGTCAGCGATGCCGCGAACCGGTTCCGCCAGTTTGCCAACACGATTTTGCCGTTCGGCGTCGACACGACGCAGCTGATACATATCGAGGACTATTAGAATAGAAAACCGGAGGATCAATCCTCCGGCTTTGCTTTGGCAGTTATTCGTTGTTGTTGCGGAAACGATCGAGAAACTTTTTCTTTTTCGGCGGTTTTGCCAGCGGTCCGCGGATGCCGCGCACATCGGTGATGTAGATACCGGCGACGGTCGCCTTGACCTCCTTCTTGACCGGAATGCTGTCGAAGATGTCGTTGTCCGCGATCATGGTCATGATCTTGGGACCGACCTTGACCTTTACGATCGGCACCTTGGCCATGCGTGCAAACCGGGGCGTCTCGTCAATGACAGCCTGCGGCAGGCCGGAGCCCTTCATGCGCATCTTTTTCTTGTCAATGATGAGCATGGTGTAGGTCTGCGCAGCCGCGTCGATCGCCTCCTGCTGCTCATCACGCTTTTTCTGACTTCTCTTCGCGAAGAAATATAATATGATGGTTGCTGCCACGCAGGCGGCCAGAACTATAATCAGTACAATCCATTTCGTATCCACAAATTTCCCTCCTTATGCGGCTGAGCCGACTCAATACCTTCGCCCATTGTAGCATCCCCTGTGTGAAAATACAAGAAAAAAAGTAGAATCCCTTTCTTTTTGAGGAGAAATGTGCTATGTTAAATCTCAGCGATTCTGCAGACAGAAAGGAAAACGAAAATGAAAAAGAAAATAGCAGCACTTATGATCTGTTCTGTGTCGGCGATGACGCTCCTCGCCGGATGCGGGCAGGAGGATTCCGGAGATTACGGCAGCAGCGACAGTTCCGTCTCGGCGGAGACCGAGACGGATGCGACGGTTACGGCGGATGTTCTTCTGGCGGCCACAGACTATGACGTGACGGAGTATGTGACGCTGATGGACGGCTATATGGAGCTCGCGGTGGAGCTGACATCCGACTATCAGGTGAGCGATGACGCGGTTCAGACCTATGTAGAGACCTATATGCTTCCCTACTATCCGATGACGGTGGAGACGGATAAGACGACGGTGGAAGATGGCGACACGGTCAATATTGATTATGTCGGAACGCTGGACGGGGAAGAGTTTGACGGCGGGTCGGCTTCCAGTTATGACCTGACAATCGGATCGGATACGTTTATCGATGGATTTGAGGATGGCCTGATCGGTGCGGAGGTTGGCAGTACCGTTGATCTGGATCTGACATTCCCGGAGGATTATTCTTCGGAGGATCTGGCCGGACAGGCTGTGGTCTTTACGGTGACGGTGAACAGCATCGTGGAGGAGCAGGTTCTCACCTATGATGAGATCACGGATGAGTATGTGACCAGTGTCCTCGGCGACTACTATTCCACCGTGGATGAGATGCTGGAGGATGTGGAGGCGTATCTGGAGAGCTCTTATGAGAGCGAGCGGACCTCCGCGATTCAGGAGAGCGTGCTGGAGCAGTTGATTGCGGGCTGCACGGTCACATTTCCGGAGGGGCTGCTGGAGGATCGAACCAATTCAGTGATCGAGCAGACAGAGGAAGCGGCAGAGTATTACGGCATGGAGTATGAGGACTATATCGCGGACTACTATTCTTCGTATGCCACCACGGCGGAGGAGTTTGAGACCTATGTGAGCGAGACGCTGGAGGAGTCGCTGACACAGGAGCTGATTCTGGAGACGATTGTGGCGGATCAGCAGATCTCGATTTCCACCTCTGATTTTGCGGATTTTGTGTCCTCCTATGTCAGCTATTATGGGTACGACAGCGAGGAGACATTTTACGAGTCCTACGGCGGCGAGGAGTATGTTATGCTGAGCTATGCGGAGAATCAGGCGCTGACCGGGGTGATGGATGCCGCGACGATTACGGTTGTGGAGCCCGCGGAGGAGACGGATGACACGTCAGAGGCAGACAGCACAGAGGAGACGGATACCGCAGAGGAAGAGACGGAGGATGAGTCGGAGGAGTAGACGCACCGGCTCTGTGAAAGGCAGATGAATATGGTAAATATCAGAGATATATATCGAAACCGGGAGGATTATCTCGACACGGAAGTCACAATCGGGGGATGGGTGCGCAGCATCCGGAATTCAAAGACCTTCGGTTTTCTGGTTATCAACGACGGCACTTTTTTTGAACCGCTGCAGGTTGTCTTTGGGGATGGTCTGGACAATTATGACGCGGTGGCGAAGCTGAATGCCGGGGCAGCGGTCATTGTGACCGGACGGCTTGTGCCGACGCCGCAGGCGAAGCAGCCCTTTGAGATTCAGAGTGACGAGGTGATCATCGAGGGCGCCTCCACGCCGGACTACCCTCTGCAGAAAAAACGGCATACGTTTGAGTACCTGCGTAAGGTTTCCCACCTTCGTCCCCGGACCAACACCTTTGAGGCAGTGTTCCGGGTGCGCTCCCTTATCGCCTATGCAATCCACCGGTTTTTTTCAGGAGCGGGATTTTGTCTATGTGCACACACCGCTGATTACCGGGAGTGACTGTGAGGGCGCGGGGGAGATGTTCCAGGTGACGACGATGGATCTGGCGAATCTTCCGAGAACCGACGCCGGGGAGATTGATTATACAAAGGATTTCTTCGGGAAGCCGACCAACCTGACCGTCAGCGGGCAGCTCAACGGCGAGGCATACGCGCTTGCATTTAAGAATATCTATACCTTCGGGCCGACATTCCGCGCGGAGAATTCCAACACGACGCGGCACGCGGCGGAGTTCTGGATGATTGAGCCGGAGATCGCGTTTGCGGATCTGAAGGATGATATGCTGCTGGCGGAGAGCATGTTAAAATATGTGATCCGCTATGTGCTGGAGCATGCGCCGGAGGAGATGGAGTTTTTCAATAAATTTGTGGATAAGGGTCTGCTGGACCGGCTCCGCCATGTGCTGGATTCCGACTTTGCTCATGTGACCTACACGGAGGCGGTCGATATCCTGATGAAGGAGAATGACCAATTTGATTACAAGGTCTCGTGGGGCGCAGCTCTGCAGACGGAGCATGAGCGGTTTCTGA
>JAJQBM010000182.1 GCA_021203285.1 Clostridiales bacterium
TGTCTTCTGTGAGAGGCCGGCCGCCTTTCGTTTCTGTAAAATGTATTTTCCGAATGTTTCTTTTTGTTCCATGTGAAAAACTCCTTTCCTGCGGCAGATGGCTGCTCTGCCGTCTTGATGGTTTCGCCCTGCAGGAGCTAAATCCTTTATACCATATGGCGAAAAAAGGTCAATATTTTTTCGGAAAATCGCGACTGGAGCGTTGGTCGAGTTAAGGAAATATGCGGGGTTGTGAAAAAATACGGTTATAGATTGCCAGATGCGTAAACGGCCGGATGTGTTTCAATTATGTATACAGTATAAAAGATGGTTTTTCTGCTGACTTTCGGTACAAAATATGGTAGAATCGGATTCATGCAGGAATATCAGAGACTCGTTCACAACTTTGAGCCGGTGTGGGATGAGCAGTCCCGGATTCTTATTCTGGGAACCTTTCCCTCGGTGAAGTCCAGAGAAAATCATTTTTATTATGGCCATCCGCAGAATCGCTTCTGGCGGCTTCTGGCGGCGTTGACGGATGAGCGCACACCGGTCACGGTTTCGGAGAAAACGGAAGTCCTTCTTCGAAATCATATTGCAATCTGGGATGTGATCTCGGCGTGCAATATCGTCGGATCCAGCGACAGTTCCATACGGAATGTCGTCGCGAACGACATGCGTGTGATTCTGGACTGCGCGCCGGTACGACAGATTTATGCCAACGGAGGGAAGGCGTATGATCTGTATATGAGATACTGCTTCCCTGCGACAGGACGGGCAATTACGAAGCTTCCCTCCACCAGCCCGGCCAACGCCGCATTTCAGATGGAGCGGCTGATGCAGAGCCGGGGAGAGATTACGGAATATATTGCCGCCCCGTGACAGAAAGTGGTTTTGGCGGTTGATTTTGAAATCAGAGTAGGATATTCTATAAACTGACAATGAAAGAAGAAAAGGAGGATATTATGAGTACAATTCATATTACAGCGGACAATTTTGACGAGGAAGTGATGAACAGCGATAAGCCGGTGCTGCTCGATTTCTGGGCGACATGGTGCGGACCGTGCCGGATGGTCGGCCCGGTGCTGGAGGAGATCGCCGCGGAGCGCAGCGACATTAAGGTGGGAAAGGTGAACGTAGATGAGGAGCCGGAGCTGGCGAAGGAGTTTCAGGTGAGCAGCATTCCCATGCTGGTTGTGATCAAAGACGGCGAGATCACCAATCAGGCTATGGGCGCGCAGCCCAAGGCGTCGCTTCTGGCGTTGCTGAATTAAAGAATGATAAACGGTCCGGCCTGAATGTGCGGAGAAAGGAGATCATATGGGTCTGTTTTCAAAAAAGAAAAAAGAAATACAGCGGAAAGAATACGATGCCTCTCTGTATAAGCCTGTTCTGCGGTGCAGTATCTGTACCGGCGAACAGGTGACCGGATTTAAGAACCTGCAGACCGGGCAGATCGAGGAGATCGGTCTGATCCGCAATGCGGAGGACCTGCAGGCGTTTCTGGACACCTATGGTCTGGACGATGTGGAAAAGATTTATTAGAGCTGCTGTGTGCATCGGCAGCAGGGTAGATAAAGGAGAGCAGTTATGAACAGGCAGGAGCTTGCAGATTTGATATTCCCGGACGCCCGGGATATCTCTTATTATGAGGAGAAGTACCCGGAGCGCGATCTTCCGGAGGGAGCCGTCGTGACCCGTTTCGCGCCGAGCCCGACAGGGTTTGTCCACATCGGGGCGCTGGAGCAGTGCATTGTGGAGACCTCCCTTGTGAAAAAAACGGGAGGTGTCCTGATCCTTCGCATCGAGGACACGGATCAGAAGCGCAAGATTGAGAACGGCGTTCAGGGGATCATCGATTCCATGCGGGATTTTGATATCATTTTTGATGAGGGCATGACCAGCGAGACGGAGTCTGTCGGTGACTATGGCCCGTATATTCAGACGCAGAGGAAAGAGATCTATGAAGCCTATGCGAAGTACCTTCTGATTCAGGATCGGGCGTACCCCTGCTTTGCCACGGAGGAGGATCTGGCTGACCTGCGCAGTCGGCAGGAGGAGGCGAAAGTGGGCAATATCGGCTACTACGGCGAGTGGGCGATATACCGCGAGTTCCCCATTGAGGAGGCGGCCGCGCGCATCCGAAAGGGCGAACCCTATGTCATCCGCTTTAAGACGATGGGCCGGGAGGATGGCCGGATCACGCACCGGGATATGGTGAAGGGCAAGGTAGAAATACCCCAGAATATCATGGACATCGTCATCATCAAGGGCGACGGCCTGCCCACCTATCATTTTGCCCATGCGGTGGATGATCACCTGATGCACACGACCCATGTCATCCGTTCCAGCGAATGGTTTCCGTCGGTGCCGCTTCATCTGGAGCTTTTCCATGCTCTGGGATTTAAAGCGCCGAAGTATTGTCACTATGCGCCGATGCTAAAGAGCGAGGCGAAGGTGGATGAGAACGGCAGCGTGATTCTCGACGAGAATGGCGAGACGGTCACCTTCAAGCGCAAGATCAGCAAGCGGAAGGATCCGGAGGCGGCGGTGAATTTTTATCACAGGGCGGGTATCCCCGCCGAGTCGGTGAAGGAGTACCTGATGACCGTCGCGAACTCGGATTTTGAGATGTGGCGCAAAAACAACGAGACAGCGGATCTCTATGATTTCCCGTTTGCATTAAAGAAGATGAGCTCCACGGAGGGGGCGCTTTTCGACATGGATAAGTTGATCGATGTATCGAAAAATGTCATCGCTACCTTCTCCGCGCAGAAGGTTTACGAGGATGTGTATGCATGGGCGGAGCGGTATGACGAGATGCTCTGCGGGATGCTGCAGGATAAGGAGTATTCTCTGAAGGTGTTCGGCATCGAGCGCGGGGAGGAGATCCGGAAAAAGAGAAAGGACATCGGCCGGTGGTGTGATGTGCGGGAGTACATTTCCTATATGTACGATGACCAGTTTGACGGAAAGTATGATTATCAGCTAATCTCGGACAGGGAGACGCTGGAGACGATATTTACACTGTACGCGGAGGAGTATTACGATCCTTCAGACGACAGTGACCGGTGGTTTGAGCGGATAAAGGATCTCGCGGAGCGGCTCGGCTATGCGCGGGAGGTCAAAATCTGGAGAAAGGCGAAGGATGAGTGGCCCGGCCATGTGGGCGATGTCAGCACGGCGATCCGTGTGGCGGTTACCGGCCGGCGGAATACGCCGGATCTCTGGCAGATCATGCAGGTCATGGGTCCGGAGCGGGTCAGGGCGCGGCTGCGGTTGGCTGCGGAAAGCCTGAACTAGATTGAAGAAAAGAAATGTGGTTTTATCAGCGGGTATAGGAGACTTTGCCCGCTGATTTTTTTCAAATAAAAACAGGGATAAGCCGAAACATTTTCAGACATACTATCCATGTAAAAGATTCTTACAGGAATACAAGGAGGGACATTATGGATCAGTTATCTGAAAAAGAGCTGGCCGCGATCAATGACCTGCTCGCGGACGAGGAACTGTTGACAAAGAAGTTTAAGATGCTGGCAAAGCAGACAGACGACACGGAGATCAAGCAGAAATATGAGCGGATTTCCGAGCAGCATCAGGGACATTTCAATGCTCTGTACGAGCAATTGCGGTAGGAGGTGTAAAAATGCAGGGATATACAGACAAAGAGATTTTGAGCGACGGACTTTCTACCCAGAAAGCGACGACGGAGAAGTTTAACACATTCGCCAATGAGTGTGTGCACGATCAGGTGCGGACGACGATGCTGCACATTCTGGAGCAGGAGCACAGCATCCAGAAGGATGTCTTCAATATGATGCATTCCAGAGGCTTGTATGAGACTCCGGCGGCGGAGGCCAAAAAGGTGACGGAGACGAAGCAGAAGTTTGCGGCAAGCTTTAAATAAGAGACCGTCAAAGTGTTGATTTCTGTCTGGACGCCATCCTTGAATTGTAAGGATGGCGTTTACATACGGGAATAT
>JAJQBM010000029.1 GCA_021203285.1 Clostridiales bacterium
GCGGCCTCCTACGCAGCCGGCGAGTATGAGACGCCGCTCCCCTATCGCGCCCCAAGCGAACTGGGATTTATCACCGATGTAATGAATTGCATGGCACAGGAGCTGAACTCTCTGGAGGATGACCAGCGCAAATTTGTCTCAAATGTCTCCCATGACTTTCGATCGCCGCTGACATCCATCAAGGGATACGCGGAGGCGATTGCAGACGGAACCATCCCGCCGGAGCATCAGGACAAATATCTCCATGTCATCATAGCCGAGACGGAGCGTCTGGAAAAGCTGACGCAAAGCCTGATGGAGCTCAACAAATACAGCGCGAAGGGGATCCTTTTAAATCTGAACTCCTTTGACCTGAATGAAATGATCCGCCAGACGCTGCTGACCTTCGAGGGCAGAGCCATTGAGAAAGGGCTGGCGTTTCACCCTCAGCTCACCGATGGCGAACTTCTGGTGAAAGCGGACTCCGCCAAAATCGAACAGGTTCTTCACAATCTGATCGACAACGCCGTGAAATTCAGCACATCCGGTTCCAGAATTGATATTGAGACCACGATCAAAAACGGGAAAGCGTTCACCTCCGTCAGAGACTACGGCATCGGCATTCCCAAAGACAGTCTGAATAAAATCTGGGAGCGCTTCTATAAAACCGACCTGCCCCGCGGCAAAGACAAAACCGGCACCGGCCTCGGTCTTGCCATCGTGAAGGAGATCATCCACGCCCACCACGAAAACATCAATGTCATCAGCACGGAGGACGTCGGAACAGAGTTTATCTTCTCGCTCACGCTGGCTTCCCCATCCGCACAATAGAAAAAACGTACCATCAAAGCAAATACTCTGAAACAAAAACCCCGGCCTGTGCTCCGAAAACAGATTTCCTATCTGTCTCAGAACACAGAACCGGGGTTCCCATTCATCATTCTGCAGTTTACACAAGCTCCAGCACAACCATCATGGCAGCATCGCCCTTCCGCGGCCCGATCTTGATGATCCGTGTATAACCGCCCTTGCGATTCTTATACTTCGGTGCGATCTCGGTAAAGAGCTTGTCGACCATATCGACCTTCTTGTGATCCTTCTTTTTCTCGCCCGTCTCTACCACCGGATACAGCAGCTTCAGCATCTGTCTTCTCGCATGCAGTCTGGAAGGAAGATCCTTCTTGATTGTCTTGTCTACCTCATCGTAAACGGTGACCTTTTTCCCGTCCACAACCTCTTTCACTCTCTTGCCGTCCTTATCCTTGCGGGCAACCTTTGCCTTTACGGTGACTTCCTCGTAGTTATCCGCCTCTTTGACAGCCAGAGCGATCATCTTGTCCGCGAACTTGCGAACTTCCTTTGCCTTTGCCTCTGTCGTAACGATCTTTCCGTGATACAGCAAAGATGTTACTTGGCTTCTGATCAGGGATTTTCTCTGGTCAGATGTTCTTCCTAATTTGCGATATTTCGCCATAATATAAGTCCTCCACTCTGTGAATGAACCGGACAGCGCTCTTCGGGCTTACCTGTCCTTCCGCATTGTTACAAAAAATATTCTTTTACTCTTTACTTTGATTCGGCTGCAGTCCAAGCTCTTTCATCTTCGCCAGCACTTCCTCCAAAGACTTCCGTCCCAGATTGCGAACCTTCATCATATCTTCCGGCGTGCGATTCGTCAGCTCCTCGACCGTATTGATTCCGGCTCTCTTCAGGCAGTTGTAGGAACGAACGGAAAGCTCAAGCTCATCGATACTCATCTCCAGAACCTTTTCCTTCGCGTTGTACTCTTTCTCGATCATAACCTCCGCTGTTCTGGCGTTCTCAGAAAGATCGATGAAGAGGCTCAGATGCTCGCTCAGAACCTTTGCCGCAAGGCTGACCGCCTCATCCGGCTCCAGTGTTCCGTTGGTGTACACATCCAATGTCAGCTTGTCATAGTCCGTAATCTGTCCGACACGCGTATTCTCCACTGAGAGATTGACACGCTCTACCGGTGTATAGATGGAATCCACCGCGATAATACCGATCGGCGTATCCTCGTTCTTGTTCTTTTCGGAACTGACATAGCCGCGGCCCTTCGTGATCGTGAGCTCCATATAGAGTCTGGAATCGGCTCCTCCATTCAAATGGGCAATCACAAGATCCGGGTTCATGACCTGAATGTTGGAATCCACCTGAATATCCGCCGCGGTCACAACGCCCTCGCCCTCAAACTCGATGTAAGCAACCTTTGCCTCGTTTGTTGAGCTGGTATTTTTCAACGCCAGGCTCTTGATGTTCATGATGATCTCTGTCACATCTTCCTTAACTCCGGGGATGGAAGAAAACTCGTGTAAAACGCCGTTGATCTTAACCTGACTGACTGCTGCGCCGGGCAGGGAAGAAAGCATAACTCTTCTCAAAGAGTTGCCAAGTGTGGTACCATATCCTCTTTCGAGCGGCTCTACGACAAACTTGCCGTATTTTTTATCTTCTGAAAGTTCAGCAATCTTGATATTGGGTTTTTCAAAATCGAACACTCCACAATCCTCCTTTTTAATGTACCCCACTTACATCGTTTATTTCGAATACAACTCGACGATCAGCATCTCATCTACCGGCACATCGATCATCTCTCTGGTCGGCAGTTCTTTGACCGCGCCGCTTAAATTCTCCTGATCGACATCCAGCCACTCCGGAACCATGCGTCCTGCGGTCGCCTCCAGAATCTCCTTATAGCGCGGAGAACTCTTGGACTTCTCCCGGATCTCGATGGTGTCGCCGGTTTTTACCAGATAGGAGGGAATGTTTACACATTTCCCGTTGACCAGCACATGCTTGTGATCGACGATCTGTCTCGCCTCTCTTCTGGTTCTCGCAAGGCCGAGACGGAAAATGACATTGTCCAGTCTGCACTCCAGCATCACGATCAGGTTCTCACCGGTCATGCCCTTCATCCGGTCCGCCTTCTTATAGTAGTTAAGGAAAGGCTTCTCCAGAACGCCGTAGATGAACTTTGCCTTCTGCTTTTCTCTCAGCTGCAGTCCATACTCGGACACTTTGCGGTTTGATCTCTTTAACTGTCTCTTTGATTTCTTATCAATTCCTAAGTACGTCGGCTCTAATCCGAGCGATCTGCATCTCTTAAGAACGGGTACTCTGTTTACTGCCATATTCGGTCAACCTCCTGATTAAACTCTTCTGCGTTTGGGCGGACGGCAGCCGTTGTGCGGCACCGGCGTGACATCTGTGATACTTGTTACCTCAAGACCCGCCGCTGAGAGCGCACGGATCGCTGCCTCTCTTCCCGAACCCGGCCCCTTCACGAAAACATCCACTGTCTTTAAGCCGTAGACAAGAGCTGCCTTCGTCGCTGTCTCTGCCGCCATCTGCGCAGCATAGGGAGTAGATTTCCTTGAACCTCTGAAGCCAAGGCCGCCGGCACTTGCCCATGATAAGGCATTGCCCTGAGCATCAGTCAACGTCACGATGGTGTTGTTGAAAGAAGCCTGAATATGTGCCTGTCCGCGTTCAACGTTTTTCTTTACACGCTTTTTCGTTACTTTCTTTGCAACTTTTTTAGCCATAATTAAACTAACCTACTTTCTGCATTCATTATTTCTTTTTGCCTGCTACTGTCTTCTTCGGGCCTTTTCTGGTTCTGGCGTTTGTCTTGGTCTTCTGACCGCGAACCGGAAGTCCCTTTCTGTGGCGGATACCGCGATAGCATCCGATCTCCTGGAGACGCTTGATGTTCATGGCGGTGTCTCTTCTCAGATCACCTTCCACCATGATGCCCTCCGTCTCGATGGCCTCGCTGATGGCCTTGACCTCATCATCGGTCAGATCCTTGCAGCGGGTATCCGGATTGACATTCGCCGCAGTGAGCAGACGGCGGGAAGTGGCAACGCCGATGCCGTAAATATAAGTCAATCCAATCTCTACACGTTTTTCTCTTGGTAAATCTACACCTGCGATTCGAGCCATGTGTG
>JAJQBM010000236.1 GCA_021203285.1 Clostridiales bacterium
ATGCGCATATTTTATCATCTTTCCACATTATACGCAAGTATATAATTAATCAAAAATCACATTACACGCACTTTTGGTGGCAAAATCGAAGATTGGGTGGCAATTTTTCCATTTTTTCTTGATTATGGTTAGCTGGCTGCCACCCAAATTTTCACCGAAATAAAAAAAGCAACGATTATTGAGGATAACAATCGATGCTTAGTTGACGTCTCCACAGGGAATCGAACCCCGAACTGAGTCTTAGGAGGACCCCGTTATATCCATTTAACTATGAAGACAAATGCCGTATTTTCGGGCTTTTTCAGCCTTTTGCTTTTTTCACCCTATTTACGGACGAGACTTTTTGTAGTCTCACTTATACAATTTTTTGACCGCTGTTATCGGACTTCGTTATTCCATCCGAACCTCCTGCAATCACTTTCTGATTTCCTTAGTTGATAGATATGGGCGACCCTTAGGAGCGGTCGCTCTATCCGGCTGAGCTACGGAAACATTATGATAAACCAGTTCCGAATCGAAATCTTTTCTATTCTACTCAGGTTTCCCTCTTTTGTCAATCGCATTTTCCTGCGTCTCTAATACCCGAAATTCAAATGCCCCTGCATCCAGACCCGCCCCTTGAAGCGGCGGCCGACCGCAGGCTCTCCGAGAAGATCCCTCTCGTTAATGCAGACATCAAATTTCATATCGTTGCACAAGAGCGTCAGAACCTATGCATTTTCCCGGCTGATCGTGTTTGTTACCATGTAAAAGTTCAAAATCTCCCCTATCACGGTGTACTGGTCACTCTCAACTCCATACGGAATGATGCTGCTCTCCACAATACTCAGCACATCTTCTTTCATTGCGCGGCGCGTGACGGACGCGTAAAGATCCATGTCGCTCAGTGTGAGATTCTCCATGGCGGATTGATCGCCGTCTCTGGCCTGCATCATCAGATCTCTCCGCTGCTTCGATGATTTCTGCTTGATATCGGCCAGCTTTTTCGTCTTCATGATCGGCAGAAGTATTTTCCCGCTGCAGGCTAAGCCCGAAAGCACGGCGTTTTCAGAGAAAACGTCCTGCCCGCCGCGGCGAAGCTCACGCAGCACATCCGCCACATTATTTACATAGAAAATCAGCGGAATTCCCATCTTCAACTCATCACAAATCCCAAAAAAGGATTCGCTGTCCGCATGCCGCTCCACTTCAACCAACTCATTGGTCGTGATACTGGAGCCGCGAAAAAAAGGAAAATAATATTCCATCCGGAGCCGGTCGTCTTCCGAAAAGCTCCCGAACACGCAGATACCCATATCCTCCGCTATGTGACGCGTAAAACATACCACTTCATTTCCATAAGAATCACAGTCCGACATTCTGCCATCCGAATGGCGGATTGCCTCATCCAAAAGGGAATACAGATCTGCATTCTCCTGCATCTGTGAAAAACCGATTGATCTCAAAAAACTGTGAATCATACGCCTTGTCCTAATTATTTTCATCCTTCAGCGCCATATCCAGCGCTTCTCTCTCTTCATCCGCCAGCATAATGATCGGATTCCCGTTAATTACTTCCTTAATATAAGTAAAACATCCCTCACGGCTGTGCATGGCATTCAGAATAAACCCGTCATTTTTCCGATTCAAAAGCGCCAGTGAGAAAGACAGCTTCCCGCCCATCTCCTCAAACGCATTGTATTTCACCAAACCGATCTTCTGATAGGTGTGATCCAGATGATCCATGATAATCTGAATCTGCTCCTTATTTTCTTCCTCGGCTTCCATCAAATGCTCCACTTGCTTTAAGCGGCCCTGAAGAATATTTTCCAGAGACTGGCCGTTTTTCCCCTCCATAAACATTTTATAGCTTTTTCGCATCTTCGTTGTCTTAACCGCATTGACCAAAACGATGATTAAAAGAATCACCACAATTACGGCAAGCCCAAGCACAAATGCGTCTGCGGGGATGCCTGTCATCTGTTCCAAATCCAGACTATATAAAAAATCTATCATTTTTTTTCTCTTTTCTTATCGGTTTATGCTCATTTCTCTATGCTTTGAACCATCTGTAAAATTCTGTCCAACTCGTCCTGAGAATAGTATTCGATCTCTATTTTCCCTGTATCCCTGTTTTTCTGGTGAATTTCCACCTTCGTTCCGAAAATCTGCTTCATTTGCTCTGCAATATTATCACAGATTGCGAGAAATGTCTCGTCGATCTCTTCCTTTTTTTTCTGTTTTGCCTTTTCGCCGCGTTTCAGGATACTCTTTACCAGCTTTTCCGTCTCACGCACGCTCAGATTCTTCTCGATGATCTGTTTTGCGGCTGCAATCTGACCCTCCGGTGTCTCAATCGAAATCAGACATCGGGCGTGTCCGTTGGTCAGTCTGCCGTCAATCACCATCTGCTGCACTTCCTCACACAGCTTCAACAGGCGCAGCGCATTGGTAACCGCTGTCCGGCTCTTTGATACACGATTGGCAACCTCCTCCTGCTTCAGGCCAAATTCCTCCAGAAGACGCTGATATGCCTGCGCCTCCTCAATCGGGTTTAAATCCTCCCTCTGGATATTCTCAATAAGGGACATCTCCATGACTTCCCGGTCGGAAATATCCCGGATAATCACCGGAACCTCCTTCAGCCCGGCCATTTTCGCCGCGCTCCACCGTCTCTCACCGGCAATGATCTCGTAATAATCCTTCTTATCCTGAACAATCAGAGGCTGAATAATCCCATATTGCCGGATGGAATCCGCAAGCTCCGCCAAGCCGTCTTCATTAAAATACTTGCGCGGCTGTTCCCCATTCGGCTCCACCTGAGACATCCGCAGTGGGGAGACCGGCTCCCTGGCCGGATTTCCCTCCGGTATCCCGTGATTTAACTGATTTGTATTTACTTTGTTTGTAATGAGAGAGTCAAGACCCTTCCCCAGTCCGCTTTTCTTTGCAGCCATATTACTGTTTCCCTCTCTCTGTCACTTCTTTTGCCAGCATGCGATAGCTCTCCGTGCCGGCGGATTTTGAATCATAGATGTTGATGGGCAGTCCGTGGCTCGGCGCCTCCGCCAACCTGACATTTCTCGGAATGATCGTCTTATAAATCGTCGTGTCTAAATTATTCTTTACATTCTCCACGACCTGAAGAGAAAGATTCGTCCTTGCGTCGTACATGGTAAAGACCACACCCTCCATCTTCAGACCCGGATTCAGCCGCTGCTGTACGAGCTCAATCGTATACATTAGCTGGCTCAGCCCCTCCAAAGCATAATATTCACACTGAATCGGCACCAATACCGTATCCGCTGTCGTCATCGCGTTAATCGTCAGCATGCTCAAAGAGGGCGGACAGTCAATCAGAATATAATCATAATCATCTCGGATATAGTCGATCTCATTCTTTAACACATACTCCCTGTCCGTGACATTCAAAAGCTCGATCTCCGCCCCTGCCAAATTTACATTGGATGCAATCACATCAAAATTCTCAATCTTTGTATGTATCACCGCATCGGAAATGGAACACCCTCCCAAAATCAACTCATAAACCGTGTTTGTACACTCATCCTTATCGATTCCGATCCCGCTGCTCGTATTTCCCTGCGGATCCATATCAATCGTCAATACTTTTTTCCCGAGCTCCGCCAGACATGCGGATAAATTGATCGTTGTCGTCGTCTTCCCGACTCCGCCTTTTTGATTTGCAATCGCAATGATTCTTTCCATCTTTCTTACTCCTTGTCAGTCTGATAATGAGTATACCATGTTTCTACTCCTATATCCAGACCCAAATGTTTCACGTGAAACAAAATTCTTTTAAACGAGTGCGCATGAGGGGTGGAGGGGCGTGAATAGTAACTTAAAGTTTCAATGGAATGTTTCACGTGAAACATTGTTGCCTCAAATCACAATCGAAGTTCAAAAGCCGATTGCATCTGAGTTCAATCTGTATTATGAT
>JAJQBM010000119.1 GCA_021203285.1 Clostridiales bacterium
TGCTTGATGAAATACCGGGCGCTTCCTCCCTCTATCTTTCTCACAACCAACAGGATGATAACAACAAACGCGAGTACCACCAGCGTCAGCCAGAGACTGACCGTCAGCATGTAGACAAATACAACCACAACGGTAATGCAGGAATTCAGCATCTGCGGCACACTCTGCGTAAGCATCTGACGAAGCGCATCCGTATCGTTGGTGTAATGGCTCATCACATCGCCGTGCGTATGTGTGTCAAAGTAACGAATCGGCAGCTTCTGCATGTGCTCGAACATCTCGTCACGAATCTTTTTCAAAATACCCTGTGCAATGGTTACCATCAGCCGGTTATAAATCAGCGCTGCCACAACGCCGCAGGCAAAAATAGCTGCCATCCGCAACAGATAGCGGAGCAACCCCGAAAAATCGGGATTGTCTGTCGTAAGCAGCGGCGTAATATAGTCGTCAACTAAGGACTGGATAAAAAGACTGGCCAACGCTGTTGTGATCGCTGCCATCACGATACAGCAGACCACAATAATAAAACGCGCCTTATATTCACCAAGATAACTCAGCAGCCGCATCGTTGTTCCCCTGGTATCTTTCGCACCCTTTTTCTTATTATTCACCGAGGCCGCCTCCTTTCTGCTGAGATTCATAGGTCTCACGATAAATATCGCTTGTCTTCAGCAGCTCCTCATGTCTGCCGACCGCGACCACTTTTCCGTCGTCCAGAACAATGATCTTATCTGCGTCATCGATAGAAGCGACACGCTGTGTAATGATAAACTTTGTCGTCTCCGGAATCGCCTCCGCAAACGCTTTCCGAATCAGCTTGTCAGTCTTGGTATCCACCGCGCTGGTAGAATCATCGAGGATCAGAATCTTCGGCTTCTTTAGAAGTGCCCGCGCGATACACAGCCGCTGCCGCTGTCCGCCGGAGACATTCGTGCCGCCCTGCTCGATATAAGTATCATATTTGTCCGGCATCCGCTCGATAAACTCATCCGCCTGTGCCTCCTGACAGGCTGTCATGATCTCCTCGTCCGTAGCATTTTCATTGCCCCACCGGAGGTTTTCTTTAATCGTGCCGGAGAACAGAACATTCTTCTGCAGCACCATGCCCACGCCGTCACGCGGCACCTCCAGATCATAATCGCGGACGTCCACGCCGCCGACCGTAACCCTTCCGGAAGAAACATCATACAGATGGGGAATCAGTTGCACCAGACTTGACTTCGCAGAACCGGTCGCGCCGAGCACGCCGACCCGCTCTCCGGATTTAATCTCAAGATTAATATCCGACAGGACATCCCGATCCGCCTCCTCGTGGTAGCGGAAATTCACATGTTCGAACGTAATAGATCCATCCTTGATCTCCATAACCGGATTTTCCTTGTTCTTGATATCACTTTCCTCGTCCAGAATCTCAACGATACGATTGCCGGACGCGATGGACATGACGATCATAACCAGAATCATAGAAATCATCATCAGGCCCATCAGGATCTGCATCGCGTAGGTAAACATGCTGGTCAGTTGTCCGGTGGTCATACCGCCGGCGACGTCCGCAGTATTTCCGCTGGCGACAATCGCTTTCGCGCCCATCCATGAAATCAGAAGAATGCACGTGTAGATCGCTGTCATCATGGAGGGCATATTAAAGGCCAGCGTCTTCTCTGCATGACTGAAGTCCTTAAAAATCGCCTCTGAAATTTTTCCAAATTTCTTCTCCTCGTGATCCTCACGGATGTAGGATTTCACCACACGGATCCCGTGAAGATTCTCCTGAACGACTTCATTCAAACGATCATAGGTCTTAAATACCCGTTTAAAATACGGATGCACATAAACGCTGATGAAACCCAGAATCACCGCCAGAATCGGAATCACAATCACAAAGATCAGCCCCATTCTCCGGTTGATGGTAAACACCACCGCCAGCGCAGCGATCACCATAATCGGACAGCGGACAGCCGTCCGGATCGTCATCATAAACGCATTCTGTACATTCGTCACATCCGTCGTCAGTCTCGTTACGATACTCGCCGTTGAAAAACGGTCGATATTGGAGAAAGAATACTCCTGTACCTTCGCGTACATATCTTTTCTCAGGTTCTTTGCCAGTCCCGCTGAGGAGACAGCAGCCTCCCGTCCTGCCAGCGCACCGAACGCCAGTGAGATAAACGCGCACACCAGCAACAGTATGCCCAGCTTAATGACCACTGACATGTTCCCCGCCTCGATGCCGTCGTCAATCAGACTCGCCATCACATAGGGGATCAGAATCTCCATCACAACCTCCACGATAACAAAGACAGGCGTCAGAATCGTCGCCCGCTTATATTCCCGCAGAGACCGCATCAGTTTTCGAATCATTCCACTTTCCCTCCTTTTTCACTACATTTTCCTGCATCCTGTGGATGTAGGAAAGAAACACTTCAATCTCTTCCTCTGCAAAACCTTCACGCAGCGTGTTCTCGATGTTGTCGAACTCCTGATCCATCTGGCACACCAGCGCCTGAGACTGGTCTGTCAATACCAGCCGCTTCAGCCGCGCATCGCCCGGAACACTCTGCCGTTCAATCAAACCCTTGCTGGCCATCAGACTCACCACCTTGGACGCCGTTGACCGCGTGATACCGAAATGCTTCTCCAGATCCCGCTGACAGACCGGTTTGCCGCCGTTCTTCGCGATATACCTGATAATCCAGATGTTCTTTCCGGTCACATTCTCCACCTGCATCCGCGCCGGGGAGTTGTCAATGACCCTTCCGATCAGATTCGCAAGGTAATGCACCTCATGCCCGATAAATTCCTGCATGCTTCACCTCCCGATTTTATGTTGGCATTCAAACAGTTTGAGCTCTAACATATGGTATCGTTTTTATATGGCAATGTCAACAAGCGATTTCCATAAATTTTCAGACACCGCGGGCGAAAAACTGTTCGATTCGCACGATGAGCCGAAAAATTAGTACAAGAAATCCTAATTATTCAGAACCAGGCTCGAAAATACCCTGAATAATTGCAAAATATGCAGAAAACGATTCTTTCGTTCTCTGCATATCTGTTTGCCCGTTGAATATTTCGCTTTTGTAATTTTAAAATATGATCTTATTCCGATTTTTCAACATCATACCGCCGGAGATAATGACAAAGCAACCGATAATAATGGCGCAGACACCGCCGATCACGCTGAACGCTCCGGAATAAGTCATTTTCTGATAAACTTTTTCCATGATCTTCCTCCTGTTTCGTCTCGTTCGTCAGACTCAGTATACCATCATTTTCAGCCTCTGCCTAGTGCGATATCCTAAACTTTTCATAAATCCGGATTGTAATACTATATCAGCCGCCGGTTCGACAAGGCACAGATCCGGTCCACCGGCCAAGGACAGGCCAGTCCCTCCGCCGTGCTGTAACAGGTCGCCGCCGACTCAAACAGGCAGTAGGTTAACTCCCCGTCACTGGCCACCTCCTCCGCCATGGGCGGGAACGTATACACCGCTACGGGATACAGTGTCACAGCTTCGTCGTTGATTTTTTCTTCATACAGATACAGGTGCGAATCACCAAACCGTCCGGCAGAGGCGGACAGCAGGAGATATTGCACCCCGTTTTCATAAAAAAAGCTGAGCCCCTGCGTATAATCGGGAATCTCCATCGAGAACTGCCGCTGCAATACCGTCCCGCTTTCTCCCTCCTGTAAAAGAAAAACGGACAGGCGTCCCTGATCCCGGAAAAGGGAATGGCTTGTCCCGACCCACAGGCGGCCATCCTGATAAGCGACAAAGGAAGTGGTCACGCCGCAGGCGACCTCCTCGTCATGGCAGTCCAACTCGCAGATCTTCTCCCCGGCCTGAACGGCTGCCTCAATCCGGCTGCCGGAGATCCTGCCGAGACTGCGGGTCGTACTTCTCGCCACCCAGAAGCTGCTGCCGTCC
>JAJQBM010000113.1 GCA_021203285.1 Clostridiales bacterium
ATAGGGATTGTGGATGATTTCGTCCGTATGATTTTCCGTGTTGTACGGACTATATAGTGTGTGAAAGCAATATTGTCCGTATGAGATGATTTCAGGTACGGACTATTCCGCGCTTGTGAGTGGTTTCGTCCGTATAAAATGTCAGGTTATACGGACTATACACAAATGCCAGCTAATTGGCCCGTACAACTTATAGATTGCTGGAGAGATAGATAAAACCAGAAATCAGAAGTTGAGGAGATGATTGACATGAACCAATGTGGAAAAATAAACCGTGAGGATATGCTGGAACTCACGCGGCGGATGACACTGAGCCGAAACTGCTTTTCCAGAATCGCGGGCGCGTATTTTGATGAAGATGGTTACATAGACGGGACATTCAACCGGCATTTTCGGAAGCTTACCGCAGCGGAGCAGAAATCCAATCTGGAAATCGCGAAGGCAATCCCCTTTTCCCGGACAAATGAACAGTTGCGGGAATACTGCTTTGATCCGGAGGAGGAAAAACCGGGAACGGTCTGGCAGATGCTGATGGCGCTTTTGGAGTGCGGATTGAAAAATGACGCTTTGCTGGATGTCCTCTATGAACTTGTCGGGGAGAAATATCATTCCTCCGGGCCATTCGCGTTTTATCTGTTTTACGGCAGTTATGATGTCTCGCTGCACGGAAGCGACCGGGAGTGGCAGGGGGAATCAGAAGAAGTGTATTCTTTTCTGGTCTGTGCAGTGTGCAAGGTTGATCAGGACTATAACCCGGGAAAACCGGAGAGCGGATTTTTGTTCCCGGCATTCAGGGACCGCAGCTGGGATTGTAATCGGATTGAGATATTCCGGGATGGCGGCGATTCTCCGGAGAAGATTTTTGCGTTATGATATTGGATGTGTTATGAAATCTTGGTTTGTAGCACATAGGTGCAAGGATCAGGATATGATTTGGCATTTTTCGGAAGCGTGAGGGGCTTATATGGACAGACAGAGAATACTTGATTATGCGAAAAAGAAGTATGGTACGGAACCGGAATATTTATGGGAGAGATATCCTTCCTATGCCGTCCTGCGTCACCGGGACAATGGAAAATGGTATGGGATTCTGATGGATGTTCCCGGAAATAAGCTTGGTTTATCCGATGAAGATGTCGTGGATATTCTGGATGTAAAGTGTGAGCCTGCGATGATTGATTTTTTGCGTCAGTCTCCGGGGTTTTTGCCCGGTTACCACATGAATAAAAATCACTTGGTCAGTATTCTGTTGGATGGTACGGTCTCGGAGGATAAAATTCTTGATTTGCTGGATATGAGTTTCTGTCATACGATGTAAAATGTTCTGCGAGAATTTCCGGGTTCCCCGGTTTACGGGCGTATTGGTTCATAAACAATCATGACATGTTTTTGATTTGAGAAAATAGTTGAACCCGTAAATCGGAATTGACCGAGCGGAGCGAGGGATACGAGCAATAAGCGTGACATTGTCTGTAGGAGCTGCGGGAGTGTACGGACGAAAAGGGAGAAAAAGCAAAAAGCACTTAACTGATTTGTGAATCGTAACGACGAAGCTTTAATCAGATTCTTCAGCGGATGATGCTTTCCTATTTACCATGATAATCCCGGCACAGACCAGTATCAGTGCGGCTGCCGTCTGCCATCCGAGGGTATCCGTTTCTTTCAGAAAGAGCGCGGAAAAGGCAACGCCGAAGATTTCCGTTGTACACATAAATACGGTGATCCGTGAAACCGGGTTGTACTTCAGCAGAATTCCCCAGAGGGAGTATGCCGCTGCGGAGATAAAAGCCATGTAGAGCAGCAACGCGCTGGATGCCGGTGTACAGCCATTTAAGCGTCCGCCGAAGGCCAGACCGATGATTGTCAGAATTGCTCCGCCGGCCAGAAACTGATAACCGCTCAGGACAACAGGATTTTCATATCTGGAAAATTGTTTTAATAATACCGCGGAGAAAGAACTGGACAGAGAAGCCAGAATCATAAATCCTTCTCCCGGAAGAGTAAACTCCATGTTCAGTCCGCCGTCGGCAAAATTAACTACGATTACGCCGAGGAACCCGATGATGCAGCCGGTCATTTTCAGCGAGGTCAGCTTCTCCGTGCGAAAAATCAGACAGGCAATCAGGAGGGAAAAGAGCACACTGGTTCCCTGAAGGATGGATGCTTTCACTCCGGTAATGCGCACCATGCTGATGTAAAAAAGCAGATATTGCAGACTTGTCTGAAACACGCAAAGCACCAGAATCCTCGGAATGGAACTTTTGTGTGGCACCAGAATCTTTTTCTGTCCTATGCTGCCTATCAGGAGCGCAAGAATCCCGGCACCGATAAAGCGGAGACCGGCAAAGAGGATCTGTGAGGCTGTGTCTGCGGCTGCGATTTCGAAAAGGCGATAACCGACTTTAATGCAGGGGAATGCGCTGCCCCAGAGTGCTGTGCATGCCAGGGCACAAATCCAGACTATGAATGTTTTCTGAAAGATTGAGGTGTTTTCATTTCCCATTATGTGAGTCCTTTTGTATTTAAAGTGTTGTGTGCGTTCTTCACGTACAGGTGGCTGTATTTAAAGGGCAGTGTTGCTGAGATATTTACGCAACTGTATCAATATATCACAGGGCAGATGATGTCCGCAAGAAAAAATTGTGTCAACAGATACAGGTGTGAAAATATATTGAAATTGCTCTGGATTATAGTATAATTGTGGAAGAAAGTACGCAAGATAATACGCAAGTTAATTGAAAATTTATCTGTTAAAAAGTGGTTTTGATTATATTTTTTGTCACTAACCGAAAAAGACGGAATGGAGTTTGTTATGGAAGAGTATAAACCGCCTTATGTTATCACAAATGAAATATTGTCCTATGTATCATCCATATCAGAAAAAATCGGCCGTATTACAGCAACTGCGAATCTGGAATCGAAGCCGCATTTGAGAAAAACAATCGCATTCAATCCATCCACTCGTCTTTAAAGATTGAAGCAAATTCTCTCTCTCGGGCAGGTTAGAGATGTAATTAACGGGAAAATGGTTTTTGGTGAACCAAAAGAAATTCAGGAAGTAAAAAATGCTTATGCCGCTTATGAGCGTTTTTCCGAGATTCATCCATACAGTCTGGAAGATTTGAAAAAATTTCACGGTATTATGACAAAGTATGTTGTGGAGGAATCCGGAGCCTTTCGTCGGGGGTGAGGAAGGAATTTATAAAGGGGAACATTGTATTTTTATGGCACCTCCCGCACGAATGGTTCCTCAATTAATGGATGATCTGTTTCAGTGGATGAGAAAAGTGAAAGACAGCATACATCCGTTGATTGTAAGCAGTGTATTTCACTATGAATTTGTTTTTATTCATCCGTTTTCTGATGGTAACGGAAGAATGGCAAGATTATGGCACACGGCGCTTCTTTCTCAATGGAAACCGGTATTTGAATATATCCCGATTGAGAATCAGATAGAAAAATTTCAGGACGAGTATTATGATGCGATTGCAAAATGTCATGTGGATGGTGAGTCTACGATTTTTATTGAGTTTATGCTGTCGCAGATTGATAAGATACTGGATGCTGTTACTGTTCAGATTGGTGAGAATAATGAACAGCTTTCGGAGTCTCTTAAGCGCTTGCTGGAGGTAATGGAATATGATATTCCATATACCGGAAGGACGCTTATGGAGAAACTGGGATTGAAATCGAAAGAAGGATTCCGCAGGAATTATCTGCATCCGGCGGCGGAGATGAATCTGATACGGATGACTATACCAGATAAGCCAAATAGCAGGAATCAGAGGTATATGAAAGTCTTAATTTGTGAGAGAATGGAAAATGAGTATTAAAATCAGAAGAGCAATTGTGGATGATTTGTGGTGTGCTTCCCGTCAAGTAGACAATAAAAAAATTAAAAA
>JAJQBM010000127.1 GCA_021203285.1 Clostridiales bacterium
ATAGGGAAGAACCATCTCAAAGATATCCTGCATCACCGGCGCGGCGATCGTCCCGCCGTAGTATGTGCCCTGCGGATCGTAGATGACAACCAGCCCGATCACCTCCGGGTCGTTGGCCGGTGCAAACGCCAAAAAGGACGAGATATATTTATTTTCACTTCGGGGCAGCGTCTGTGACGTTGCAGTCTTGCCGCCAACATCATACCCCTCCACAGCGCCGTTTTTCCCGGTTCCCTCGGACACTGCTTTTTCCAGAAGATACTGAAGCGTCTCTGAGGTCTCCTCGCTGACAAGCCGTTTCCCCTCTTCATAGGAGAAGGTCTCCACCACTTCCCCGTCCGCATTCTCCACGCGGACGCCGAGATGCGGGGTAACCCGCGTCCCGCCGTTGACCAAAGAGGAAACCGTCGTGATTAGCTGAAGCGGCGTGATCTGAAAAGACTGTCCGAACGAGATCGTCGCCAGCTCCACCTGCCCGATGGCGTCCTGCGCATGCATGATGGTGGATGCCTCCCCCGGCAGATCCGCCCCGGTCTTTTCCAGAAGGCCGAACTGCTCAAAATAGCGGTAAAATGTATCCGCCCCCAGACGAAGCCCCAGCTCGATGAACACCGGATTGCAGGAATTCATGATGGCCTCGGTAAACGTCTCAGCCCCATGTCCCGCCGTCTTGTGGCAGCGGATCCTCCGGTCCTCCACCATTTTATATCCGGGACAGTAAAAGCTTTCCTCCAGCGAGACCAGATCCTCCTCCAGCGCCGCGGCTGTCGTGATGATCTTGAAAATCGATCCCGGCTCGTATGTATCATTGATGGAGGGATTCCGCCACATCTGATTGAGCAGCTCCATCGTCTCCTCTTCACTCAGGTCTTCTTCCGTCTCTATATTCAGGGTATACGGATCATTTAAATTATATTCCGGCACATTGGCCATGGCGAGGATTTCTCCATTTTTCGGATTCATGAGGATGATGCTCACCGCCTCCGCTTCTTTCTCCTCCATGACCGTCTCGGCCGCCTGCTGCGCATAAGCCTGTATATTGTAATCCAGACTGAGTACAAGATTGTTGCCGTTGACCGGCTCCTGCCGCCGTTCACCGGCCGCCGCGATCTCAATGCCCGACGCGTCGGTCAGGGTCAGAATCTTGCCGTCCGTACCGGCCAGATACTCCTCATAGCGGGCTTCCAGCCCCAGAATCCCCTGATTATCGCTGCCCGCAAAGCCCAGCACCTTCGATGCCAGCTCGTCATACGGGTAATACCGCCGGTAATCCACATCCACCTTGACCCCGGCCAGTCCGTAGGCCAGAATCGCGTCGCCGGTCTCCACCGGAACATTCGTCCGGATCCGCTCGATGGAGCTCACCTTCTCGACCCGTTCGCGCACCGTCTCCTCCGGAAGCTCCAGCTCCTCTGAGAGCATGCGGATCACAGTCTCCTCATCCTCAATCTGCGCGTGAATCACGGAAACGGTACACACGGACTGGCTGGCCGCGAGAACGACTCCGTTCCGGTCCAGAATCTCACCCCGCGCCGCCTTGATGCTGCGCTCCCTCTCGTGAAGATCCTCCGCCTTCTGCCCGTAAAACTCTGACTGAAATATCATAATCCAGACCAGCCTTCCGGCCAGAAAGACCAGCATTCCTACGATAAGCAGGACCATCACAAGCATCTTTTTCTTCTGGAAGGTTTTTAAGTGCTTCAAAAACCCGCTCCTGCGTGCATTTATTACAATCTATTCACAAAATCCCTCGATATGACTCCCGCCTTTCTCAGACACCCGACTCCGTCTGGGCGGCCGCCTCCGATGCCGCATCGTCGGCTGCCTCTGTCCCCTCTGCCGCATCCCCGGAGGTGGTCGTCTCTGCTGAGGACTGTCCGAGGATATCCAGATCGGCATTCACGCCCGTCTCCTCCTGATCCGGGTATATGTTCAGATACGGGAGCGCCTCTTTCAGGATCTCCCGCGCGACATTCTGCGCATACGAGCTGTGTGACTGGTCGGTCACGTTGGGCTCATCCACCACGACGTAGATCACGACCTCCGGATCCTCCGCCGGAACGGAACCGATAAAGGAAACCAGATATTTTCCCTCGGCACGGGTGGATGTGGCGTTCCCGTCCTCATCCAGCACATACTTCTGCGCCGTACCGGTCTTGCCGCACATCGAGTATCCGTCCACCTTTGCCGTGGAGCCGGTTCCCTCCTCCACAACCGCCGCGAGATATTGGATCAGCGTGTCCGCCGTCTCCTCCGAGACCGTCTTTTTCAGAAGAGTCGGTTCAATACTCTCCACAGTATTGCCGTCCTCATCGGTCAGCTCCGCCACCACATGCGGCAGGTAATAGCTCCCGCCGTTGACAAGCGACGAGTAGGCCGCGGCGAGCTGAATCATGGTCACATTGAAGTTCTGGCCAAAGGAATTGGTGGCGAGGTTGATGGTGGTAAGCGTATCCTCCGTATAAATCAGGCTGGAGGTACGGGTCTCGCCCGGCAGGTCAATATTGGTTTTCAGCCCGAAATTAAACAACTGCTGGTAATTCGCAAAATTTGCAGCGCCGATTTTGTAGGACATCTGCATCAGCGCATCGTTGCAGGAGTTTTCCAACGCCTCCGAGATTGTCTCAATCCCGTGGCCGTTGCGGTTGACGCAGTGGATCGTATATCCGGAGATTTCCTCCGCGCCGTCACAGTAAAAGGTCATGTCCTCTGTCAATGTCCCTGTGTCCAGCCCGCAGGCGATGGTAAACGGCTTCGCCGTGGAGCCCGGCTCATAGGTGTAGGTAATGCAGTAATTCTGCTTCAGCTCGTCGAGTGCGTCCGTCAGAGCGTCGTCATCCATGGAGCTGATCTCCTCCTCCGTGTAAAACAGGGCGAGGTTTTCCTCCGATGTGAGCGAGTAATCATAGTTCGGGTAATTCGCCATGGCCAGCACTTCCCCGGTGTCCGGATCCATCATGATGGCCGCGATGCGGGAAGCGCCGCCGCCCTCCTCCGCGTTATCGATCAGCGCATTGTAAAACTCCTGTATCTTATTTTCCACAATGGACTGGAGGTTGGCGTCAATCGTTGAGACCACGGTCTCCCCGTTGACAGCTTCCCGAATGCTGACCTCATAGTCCGAATCGGAGTTCAGATAGCCGTACTGGCGGCCATCTGTCCCGTTTAAAACATCGTTGTAGGAATCCTCGATCCCGCCGAGGTCGAGGTTCCCGGAAGCCGTGTAGCCGATCAGTGCGCTGGCAAGGGAGCCGTATGGATACTCCCTTATGTATTCCTTCTCAAACCAGATGCCCCTGATGTAGGAATTCTCCTCCTGCATTGCCTCAAACGCCTCCACCTCCGAGTAGGGAAGCTGGCTGGCGATTTTGTAATACTGCTTGTCGGGATGCTCCGCGATATAGGTCCGGATCTCCTCGATTGTCAGGAGAAGCTCGTCCTCCTCAAAACATGCCGAAAGAGCCGCTATCGTCGGCTCCAGATACTCGTCCTTTGCAGTAATCACGCTGCAATCTAAAATGACATTGTACACGTCTGTGCTGGTTGCGAGAACCGTGCCCTTTCGATCTACAATGTCCCCTCTTCGATATGGTATAGTGGTGCTGGAGTACTCCTGATTGCTGAGTACGATCTTTTCATACTTCTCTCCGCTCACCACTTCAATATAGGCAAGCCGCCCGACCATGGCAGCCAGACAGGCAACCACGATCACAAACAGCAGCAGCAGCTTTTTTTTCATCTGGAAAAGGAAGCGAAAGGTCTTTTTCGGCCGTTTTTTCCTCTTGTTCGACATTTTGTCCCCTTACATTAATAGGTATTCATATAGTCATCATTTTCCACGGAATAATAGCGGATCTGGTCG
>JAJQBM010000178.1 GCA_021203285.1 Clostridiales bacterium
ACTATCACTAATCACATTTTTCCAGCTCTTTGTGTCTACTTTTATTGTAGCATCACCCTGAACACGATTGACACTGCTATCATGGCGGTTCTGGCGCGTCGGCTGATCTACACTCTGATCGGCGCCGGGATCGCACTTGCCGCGAACAAGTGGATTTTTCCCATCCGTTTCCGCTATCAGATCGAGTATCTGGCCGAGATGATCCGGCCCATCCGCAAAGAGCTGTCGGAGCTAAATCCTTCCGATTCCTACGGCGACGGACATCGCAGATGGAAAATCGATCAGATGATCATCAAGACCTATCTGCTCTCGAAGCGTCTGGAGGGGATGTGTGACGCCCTGCCGGAGGAGGAACGCCACTTTGATTATCCGAATTTTGCCAGAAAGCATATGAACGAGATGGCGGAGATTCTGAAGCGGCATTTTATAAGAGAATAAAGAATTTTCGGTTTGAATTAAAAATAAGTGACCTTACGGAAAAACTGTGCTATACTGACTTCAGTATGCGGTTTGGAGGTTTTTTATGCGAGTTGGTATGGGATATGATGTGCACAGGCTTGTGCAGGGCAGACGCCTGATTCTGGGCGGAGTGGACATCCCGCACACGCTCGGGCTGGACGGTCATTCCGACGCGGATGTCCTGACACATGCGGTTATGGACGCGCTTCTTGGCGCTGCACATTTAGGCGATATCGGCCTGCATTTTCCGGACACGGACGAACGGTACCGTGGAATCTCCAGCATGGAGCTTCTGGCGCATGTGGGAGAGTTGATTTCTGAAAATCGGTATGTCATCGAAAATATCGATGCCACGGTCATCGCACAGCGCCCGAAGATACGCCCGTATATTCAGAGGATGGAAGAGTGCATTGCGGAGACTCTCGGGATCGGAGCAGATCAGGTCAGCGTCAAGGCGACCACCGAGGAGCATCTCGGATTCACCGGACGGGAGGAAGGGATCGCGGCTGAGGCTGTGTGTCTTCTGTCCTCCATTTATGAGAACAGCGTCACGGTGGCGGACAGCCGGTCGGGGTGTGCGCAGTGCCCGGGCTGCACGGAACAGACATAGAGTGAAACAGATAGATTGACGCTGCGACAGGCTGCGGAATGGAGTTGGATATGAGCAGATTTGAGGAGATTATCCGAAAATTTCAGGTTGAGGGTGAGATCACCAGAGTCAGGCCGCTCGGCCACGGCACGGTGAACCATACATATCAGATTCTCTGCGGAGGGGTTGCCTATGTCCTTCAGGAGATCAATCATGTGGTGTTTAAGTATCCCACCGAGGTGATGAACAATCTTTTCCTCGTGACGGAGTATCTGCGCGATGTGATCGAGCAGGAGGGAAGAGACCCGGACCGGGAGACGATCACATTTATCCGGACGAGAGCCGGAAATCAGTTGCTCCAGACGGAGCACGGCAGTTATTTCCGTCTCTACCGCATGATCTGCTGGGGCGGGGAGATGGAGAAGCCGGACAATGTTGAAACCGCTTATGAGGTGGGGCGGATTGTCGGCCAGTTTCATCGGCGGCTCCGGGGCTTTGATACCCGTCAGCTTTCTTACACGATGCCGAAGCTTCACGATATGAAGTCCGCGATGAATGCGCTTCTCGATGCGGTTCGCGGCGACATCTGTTTTCGGACTTCGGATTGTCAGGAGCAGATACAGTTTGTGTTGGAGCGTTCCGGACAGCTTTCCCGGATTCGGGACGCCATACAGTCCGGTCAGATTCCGCTCAGGGTTACGCACAACGATACTCACTACAGCAACATTCTGGCCGATTCCGCCACGGGGAAAGCGATCTGCCTGATCGACCTCGACACCGTGATGCCGGGCGCTTCCATTCTCGATTTCGGGGATGCCGTCCGCGCGGCTGCGGCCACATATGATGTGGACGAGCGATCCGGCGATATCGAGCTGGATCTGGAAATGTACCGGTTTTTGCTGCAGGGCTATGCGGATGAGATGGGGAAAATCCTCACAGATAAGGAGAAGGAGCTGATCAATTACGCGGCCTGGCTGATGTGTCTGGAGCGCGGCATCCGCCATCTGACTGATTATCTGAACGGCGACCAGAATGCCACTGATTTTTCCTATGAGAGACAAAACCTCTACCGCGCGGTCAACCAGTTTTTCCTCGTTCTGGACATCGAGGAAAAGCGGGACGACATGCAGGCGATCTCAGAGGATGTGTTTCAGAGGTATTAAACAGAAAGGACAGAGCTTTTATGAAATTATATAATACATTGACGAAAAGAAAAGAGAAGTTTGTGCCGCTCACGGAGGGGCATGTGAGCATGTATGTCTGCGGGCCGACGGTGTACAACCTGATTCACATCGGGAACGCCCGCCCGATGATTGTTTTTGACACGGTCCGCCGCTATCTGGAATACAAGGGATACGAGGTGAATTATGTTTCGAACTTCACGGATGTGGACGATAAGATTATCAAAAAATCCGTGGAGGAGGGGATTCCCGCGGAGGAGGTTTCCCGCCGCTATATCGCCGAGTGCAAAAAGGATATGGCAGATATGAATGTGAAGCCCGCGACGACACACCCGCTGGCGACGCAGGAGATCGACGGGATGCTGGATATGATCTCCACCCTGATCGACAAGGGATACGCGTATGCGGCGGAGGACGGAACCGTATATTACCGCACGCGGAATTTTAAGGGCTACGGCAAGCTTTCCGGGAAAAACATCGACGATCTTGAGGCAGGCCATCGCGACATTCAGGTTACCGGAGATTTAAAGGAGGATCCGCTGGATTTTGTACTCTGGAAGCCGAAAAAGGAGGGGGAGCCGTACTGGGATTCGCCGTGGTGCAAGGGGCGGCCGGGATGGCACATTGAGTGCTCGGTCATGTCCAAAAAATATCTCGGAGATGAGATTGATATCCATGCCGGCGGGGAGGACCTGATTTTCCCCCATCATGAGAATGAGATCGCGCAGAGTGAGGCAGCAAACGGCGTACCGTTTGCAAAATACTGGCTGCACAATGCGTTTTTAAACATCGACAACAAAAAAATGTCAAAGTCCGAGGGCAATTTTTTCACGGTTCGTGAGATCGGGGAAAAATACGACCTGCAGGTGCGCCGCGTTTTCATGCTCTCCGCTCATTACCGGAGTCCGCTGAATTTCAGCGCGGATCTGATGGAGGCGGCGAAAAACGGACTGGAGCGCATCGTGACGGCAGCGGAGAATCTCCGGCGGCTCTCCGGCCATGCCGCTGCAGAGGATATGACCGCTGCAGAGCAGGCGCTCTATGAGAAGTCCGAACAGTATGTCCGCAAGTTCGAGGACGCCATGGACGACGATTTCAACACGGCCGACGCGGTTTCCACCGTATTTGAGCTGGTGAAGTTCTGCAACACCAATGCTTCCTCGGAAAACAGCAAAGCCTATCTGAATGCGTTGTCGGAGCGGGTGGATCTTCTCTCCGGTATTCTCGGCATCATCCCGGAGTAGGTGACGGGGAATCTGGAAGAGGAGGTTGAAAACCTGATCGCGGAGCGTCAGGCAGCCCGAAAAGCAAAGAATTTTGCCCGCGCGGATGAGATTCGGGATCAGCTTTCTGCCATGGGAATCATTTTAAAGGACACCAGAGAAGGAGTTACATGGAAGAGAGCGTAGAGAAGCAGAACGGCCTGTATTCCTCGATTACGGAATATTTCCACATAAAGGATGTGGATATTCATACCTATTCACCGCTGACGCTGGCCTATATCGGGGATGTGATTTATGATCTGGTGAACCGTTCCCTTGTCGTCGGACAGGGAAATACGCGGGTCAACCAGCTGCACCACCATACCAGCCATCTTTTGAAGGCACATTCCCAGTCGGAGAT
>JAJQBM010000250.1 GCA_021203285.1 Clostridiales bacterium
GGCTGTTATTATGGGAATAGCTGTGGGGGCATCCCTGCTGGCAGGATGCGGAACAGGAACAAGTACAAGCACAAACACAGAAAGTTCCGCCGAGGAGGAAGCGGCGACGGAGAAGGTGTACGGTGAGATCACAGCGTTGGGAGAGAATAGTTTCACGCTGGACTCCGGGATCGGCGATGCGATCGAAGTGACAGTCACGGATGACACGGAGATTACGACACAGGTTACAACCGGCGGAATGGGAAATATGGAGGGCGGCGGAGATATGGAAATGCCGACCGATGGTGAAACCGGAGATGGCGAAGGCGGCGGGATGGAAGGCGGCGGTGACGGAACCGCACCGGAGATGCCGCCTGACAGCGGAGAAGGTGCAGACGGAGAGGCGACCGGAACCGGTGGAGGAAGTGCGCCGGAGATGCCGTCCGGCGGCATGGACGAAAGCAACGATTCGGATGTGCCGGAAAAACCGGACGGTGAGGATGGCGTTGAGGCTGACACCACAAGCGCAACGTTTGAAACCACAAGCGATACGGAAAGCGATGGCGCGGATGAAGCGGAGAATGGCGGAGAAAACGCAGACGGCGAATTTTCCGGGGAGATGCCGTCCGGCGATATGGGTGACATGGGCGATATGAGTGATATGGGAGACGGCGGTACGACTGCCATGGAGTTCAGTGATCTCGCCATCGGCGATGTGGTGATGGTCACCTACGATGAAGACGGCAATGCCGCTTCGATTCTGGTTCTCTATTCAGAGACATCTGCAGAGACTTCGACAGCAGGCGGCGGCAGCAGCGCGTCGGCCTCCGGCGTTACCTACACGGCGGTCAATGAATATTCGACGGACGCCACGGTGAGCGGGGAGACGATTACCTCCACGGGAACGGATGAAAATGCGGCGCTTATCACGAGCGGGGCGAATGTGACGATCACGGACAGCACGGTCACGCGGGATTCCTCCGACAGCACTGGCGGAGACAATTCCAGTTTCTACGGTGTCGGAGCGGCAATCCTGACCACAGAGGGAACGACCTATATCAGCGATACGACGGTGGAGACCGATGCGGCAGGCGGCGCGGGCGTGTTTGCCTACGGCGACGGTGTGGTATATGTTTCGGATTCCACGATCACGACACAGCAGGACACCTCCGGCGGGATTCACGTGGCGGGCGGCGGCACGCTGTACGCATGGGATCTGACCGTCGAGACAAACGGTGAGTCCGCGGCGGCGATCCGCAGTGACCGGGGCGGCGGAACGATGGTGGTTGACGGCGGCTCCTACACCTCCAATGGAGTCGGCTCACCGGCTGTCTACTGCACGGCGGATATTGCGATCGATGATGCGGAGCTGACGGCTACCGCTTCCGAGGCTGTCTGCATTGAGGGGCTCAACTCTCTTCGCCTGTTTGACTGCGACCTGACCGGGAACATGGCGGACGACAGCCAGAACGACTGCACATGGAATGTCATTCTTTACCAGAGCATGTCTGGCGACTCCGAGGTGGGCAACAGCGTTTTTGAGATGGTCGGCGGCACGCTGACTGCCGAAAACGGCGGCATGTTCTATACCACCAACACGGAATCCACGTTCATTCTTTCCGGCGTGGATATCACCTACGCGGATGAGAACGATTTCTTCCTCCAGTGTACCGGAAACAGCAACGAGCGCGGGTGGGGAAGCACCGGTTCTAACGGAGCGGACTGCACCTTTACCGCGATTGAGCAGGAGATGGAGGGAGACATTATCTGGGACAGCATCAGCCAACTTGATTTCTATATGACGGACGGCAGCACATTGACCGGTGCTGTGGTGAATGATGAGACATGGGCCGGGAACGGCGGCGACGGATACTGCAGCCTTTATATCGATGCGGACAGCACATGGATTGTTACCGGCGACAGCGTTTTAACTACATTGCAGAATGAGGGGACCATTGTGGACGCCTCCGGCAACACGGTGACCATTCAGGGCAGCGACGGCACGATTTATGTGCAGGGCAGCAGTGCGTACACGATCACGGTGGATTCCTATGAGACCACGGCAGATCTGTCCGGGGCTTCTGCAGTGACTGCATGGAGCGACTATGAGGTAGAGAAGCCGGATGAGCTGTAACGTTTACCGGCTCAGGTAATCCCAGATCTGCAGCGATAATTCATAGAGGAACAGCAGGTGGGATTCCGAAAGGCTCACCTCCAGCAGTTCCTCTATTTTTTTCATCCGGTAAAAGAGGGTGCTGCGGTGGACATGGAGGTACTCCGCGGTCTGCGTGACGTTCCGGTTGTGCGTGAGATATGCCCGGAGCGTGGTGATGAATTCCGTGTGATACTGGCGGTCATAATCCTGTAGCTGGAAGATGTGGTGGTGGATGCCGGCCTCCAAGTCCTCATAACTGCATTTGGAGAATAGATAGAAGGGCAGCGCTTCGGTGCTGAAATAGATTAGTTGGTCTGGGCTGCGGGGGTCGGAGAGCTCCAGCGTGTGCTGCGCCTGCTCGTAAAAGATCCTGATTTTGAGAATATCCGCAAAGGGCTGGCTTAAATAGACCTTCAACTGGTTCTGCAGCGCAAACTGCGCCATCGGGCGGATCAGATCCGGACGGAGCAGGACGGGGGTATCCTGATTCAGAAGCAGGACGATATTATTTTTGTACACGACAGACATGCTGCCGGGATAGGTGTTTCGCAGGGTGGACATCTGCCGCTCGTTGAAGAGCTCGCTGTTGTGCGGCTCGCTCCGGTAGAGGATGGCGAGACAGAAAAATTTCCCCAGATGGCGGTTCAGAACTTTAAAACGCGACTCGATCATCGGAAGACTGGTGAATCGCCCTTCGATCAGGTCGGTGAGGAAGGTCTCGTACTGGAGGCCGGTCTGGTGGGCGTAAAAGTCGTGCTTCTGCATCTCCACAGAGCAGATGTCCGCGATGACGGAGGTCAGCCGCAGCTCGCGCTCGGAGGCGTCGGCCCGGTCGGGCAGGCAGACTGCCACATAGCCGGACATGACGTGCTGGATGCGGATGGCGCAGAAAATCCAGTTGGTGTCCGGGTGGTCTTCCGCCTGAACGAAAAAGGCGTGGGTGTGCTGATAAATCTGCTGTTCGATATTCAGCCGGCGCAGGCTTTCCACCTCCTGTGCGCTGAGAAAATCGAAGTCGCCGGCATCGTTGCTCTCCACGCCGAAGGGGAGCTCCCGCATCATCGGGGAGACGGCCAGCATGGTATAACCGGCATCCAGAACAGAGACCGCCCGCCCCAGAATATTTTGTGCGCGGAGAACGATGTCGTCCAGTCCTTTCCCAGTGTAGAGGAGCTGATAGAGCTGCGTCGTCTCGAACTGAATCTCCTCCTCAAAGCGGAGCCGCTGCAGAATGGCGGTAAAAAGTTGGTTGACATCGTGAATCTCGCGGACCAGAATCAGGGGAAACGGAAGATCCTGCGCCTTGTCCGTCAGAATCAGGCAGGGCTCGGAAAGCGCCAGAATCCGTTCCTGAAGGCGGTGGCTTTTCAGCGTGTTCCGCCCTGCGGACAGATAGAGTGTTCCCGTGTCGGGAATGGTGTCTGTAGTCAGGATCTCCGCCCGGTTTACCATTCGCTCCGGGTTGTGGAGAGAGGTGACGGCAAGACCGTCGGATTCACTTAAGTTTTCTAGCAGATTCTGCAGCCGGATCATGGAATCCCTCCTGTTTCTGATATTTTCGCACATGCTCTGAATTCAACATTTGTTGAAAATAAAATCTGTAAAAAACGGATATTTCAACACCTGTATGAGGCGAATATAAGAGTATTATGTTATAATTTTATCAGAAAGTCAACAAATGTTGAAAAACACCGGTTGAACGG
>JAJQBM010000094.1 GCA_021203285.1 Clostridiales bacterium
CGGACGCGGGTACCGGCCGGGATGGACTTCGTGAAAATAGCGTTGGATCCGATGACGGAGTCCCTGCCGATCACGGTCTCACCGCCCAGAATAGACGCGCCGGAGTAGATGGTCACATTGTCCTCGATAGTCGGATGCCGCCGCACATGGCGCAGCTTCTGTCCGCCCTTCGTGGAGAGTGCGCCCAGCGTCACACCCTGATATACCTTTACGTTGTCGCCGATAACAGTCGTCTCACCCACGACAATCCCCGTGCCGTGATCGATGAAAAAGTGCCGCCCAATCGTGGCGCCCGGATGGATATCGATACCGGTCAGGCTGTGTGCATGCTCCGTCATGATCCGCGGAATCAGCGGAACATTCAGGAGGAAAAGCTCGTGAGCCAGACGGTTGACGGTAATCGCATAGAGTCCGGGGTAGGCTAAAATGATCTCATCAAAATTCTGCGCCGCCGGGTCGCCCTCCAGCGCGGCCTCCAGATCGCCCTCCAGATATTCCCGTATCATGGGAATCCGATGGAAAAATTCCAGCGTAATCTGATACGCCTTGTGCTCCAGCTTCTCCTGACAGACATTCTCGTATTCCGGCGAAAACTTCCCGACCCGCACGATCTGTTTGTGAAAGCGGTACATCACATCCTCGATCAGTGTCGCCAGATGGTTTTCGGCGTTATAGCTCTTGTATGCCCGATCGCGGAAATAGCCCGGATACACAATCTTCATCAGCTTATCGATAATATCAATGATCACTTCCTTGCTCGGCTGATCATAAAAATCATCCTTCTTATCGATGTTGCGCCCTTTCTGATAATCCGCCATAATCAGATTGACGATGTTTTCCGCGTCCTCGATCGTTTTTCGTGAATTGATATTTGCGCTCATACTCTGCCCTTTCCGATTGTGTTAAGGTTTGTAATCACCCCGGTCTGTCACCAGACGAAATCCCACGGATTTCATTCGGTTCTCCAGACAGCCGCGGTACTCCGCCGCTTCCTCCCCGGTACAGATTTTGTTGTCGTACAGCTCATATTGTTTCCGGTTCTTCGCCGGAGACAGATTCGGCATAACCACATTGGCTCCGGCCAGCATCCCCCGCTCGCGTCCGATGGGACTTAATGTACCTAAAGCCGTCGTCGCCGGAAGCAGCACATGCGGCAGCATAATCCGGATAACGGAGAGCAAAAACAGGGTCAGCTCTACGCTGCCGGCCGGTTCACCGGCAAACTGCGTGTCATGGTGCGAGATAAACGGCCCGATTCCCACCATCTCCGGGCGAAACTCCTGCAAAAACATGAGATCCTTTGCCAGACATTCCGTCGTCTGGTACGGACTCCCCACCATAAAACCGGCGCCCACCTGATAACCCAGATGCTTCAGATCACGCAGGCACTGCATCCGATTCTCCCATGACAACTCCGGCGGATGAAGCCTGCGGTAATGCTCCGCATCGGCGGTTTCATGCCGCAGCAGATACCGGTCTGCTCCCGCTTCTTTGAGAAGCCGGTAGCTCTCAAAAGAACGCTCCCCGACGGAGAGTGTGACCGCACAGTCCGGAAAGCGGTCTTTGATCGTCCGCACGATATCCGACAGACGCGTATCCGTGTAGTATCCGTCCTCGCCGCCCTGCAGCACGAACGTGCGGTATCCCAGATGATAACCGTTCTCGCAGCAATCCAGAATCTCTTCCTTCGTCAACCGATAACGCTCCGCACTCGGGTTGCTCTTTCGGATGCCGCAGTAGAGACAGTCATTTTTACAGATATTGGTAAACTCAATCAATCCGCGGACATAAACCGCGTCGCCGTAGATTTCCCGGCGGAGGCGAAGCGCCTCATCAGCCAGATATTTCGCGAGGTCCGTATCCTCATAGTGCTTAATTAATTCAATATATTCCGTCTCCGTGAGTCTGTGCTCACAAAACAGCTTTTCGACTATATTCATCATCAGACAATCATCCCGCCTCCGACAACGACATCCCCATCGTACAGCACCACGGCCTGACCGGCTGTGATCGCGCGCTGCGGCTCGTCAAAGACGACACGAAGCGTATCCTCATCGGACTGTGTCACGGTCGCCCACTGCGGTGCATGGCGGTATCTCACCTTTGCCCGCACGCGCATCGGCGCATCCATCCGTTTGACGGAAATCAGGTTGATATCCCGCGCAGTCAGTGCCGCGGAAAAGAGATCTTCATTCGACCCCAGCGTCACCGTATTGTCCAAAGGGTTGATTTTTACCACATACAGCGGCCGGTCCGCGGCGATTCCCAAGCCCTTCCTCTGGCCGATCGTATAGCGGATAATCCCCCTGTGGCGTCCCAGAACATTCCCATCCATGTCGATGAAATCCCCCTCCGGGTACTGCTTCCCGGTATAGGATTCGATGAAATCGCCGTATTTCCCGCTCTGAACAAAACAGATGTCCTGACTGTCCGCTTTTTTCGCATTGATAAAACCGTGTTCCTCCGCGATCCGGCGCACCTCAGACTTCGGCATACCGCCCAGAGGGAACTGCACATACGCCAACTGCTCCTGCGTCATGGAATAGAGGACATAGCTCTGATCCTTTGTCTCATCCGCCCCCCGCTTCAGCAGATAGCGCCCTGACACATCATCGCGCTCGATGCGCGCGTAGTGGCCGGTCACCACATAGTCACAGGAAAGCTCCTTCGCCCGCAGAAACAGTTTTTCAAACTTCAGATACCGGTTGCAGTCGATACAGGGATTCGGCGTCCGCCCGTTCTCATAGGCGGAGATAAAATTCGCGATGACCTCCTCCCCGAACCGCTCCGCAAAGTTAAACACATAGTAAGGCATCCCCAGAGAAAACGCGACGCTGCGCGCATCCTCCACATCCTCCAGCGAGCAGCAGCTATGCTCCCTCGGAATCCCGATGTCCTCATTCTGAAAGAGCTTCATGGTCGCCCCTATGCACTCGTATCCCGCTTCCCTCATGAGGAAAGCCGCCACGCTGGAATCCACACCGCCGCTCATGGCGATCAGCGCTTTCTTTTGCACAGCGACACCTCCTACAACCAGATCGAATACACCTTTTCCCTATAGTCATAGTCCTCGACGTTCCGGCTCCTCCGGTTGCGCAGAAACAGCAGAATCGCCGCGCCGACAAAGACAAAGGAAAACAACTGCGCCGTTGTAAAAATCCCTACGCCGCCCTGCGTGTTTTCCCGCAGAATCTCCACACAGAATCTGCCGATTCCGTACAGGAGCAGATACATTGCGGAGACATCCCCGACCTTTTTCGCTCTCCTGCTGTAGAGCAGAAGGATGACGCAGATCGCAAAATCACCGGCGGAGGAGATCAGCTGTGTCGGAATCAACGCCGCGCCCGCGGGCGCAAAGCTCCCTTCCGGGAACACAACACCCCACCATGCGTCCGTCTCCTTCCCGTAACAGCAGCCCGCGAAGAAACACCCGAGACGCCCGAACGCCTGTGCAAGCGCAACCGAGGGGAACAGCAGATCCGTATAGCGGAAGAAGCTGATCTTTTTGATAAACCTGCAGTAAATGAAAACCGCAAGAATCCCGATCACGATCCCGCCGTACACGACAAAACCGGAGGAACCTAAGACGGACATCGGACTTTCCAGAAACGACCGGAAATTTTCCAGCACGAAAAGAATCTTCGCGCCAAGGAAACCGATGACGACGCAGATAATTGCGAGATTCAGCGCCTCCTCCCCCTCCAGTTCCAGCTTATCCGCCCGTTTCATCGCGATAATCACCGCCAGAATAATCCCGATCGCGATCATCAGCCCATAGGTATGGACCGTAAAATTGCCGATGGAAAACAGGTCAACTCTCATATACTATAACTT
>JAJQBM010000115.1 GCA_021203285.1 Clostridiales bacterium
TGCCCCATCTCGGCGCATTTTTTGGCCAGCTTCGACCACAGGCGCGCCTCGTCGCAGGGCTCCCAGAGATGAGTCGTCGCCTGTCTTGCGACAATCGTGTTGCAGGTCTCCACCAGCATATCCATCTCCAGCCACTCTTCCGTCGGAATCAGGATGTCCGCGTAGGCGGAAAACGAGGTGGGATACATATACGCATGGACGACATAATCCAGATTGGCGATCGCTTTTTCAATCTTGGAGGCATCCGCCACCACGCCGAATTTATTTCCGGACCGATCCAGCCACATTTTCAGCGGGTACGGCTTCCCCGTGATCGCCGCGTCGAGAATGGCGGTCGGCTGTCCGGCCCACCAGATATGCAGACCCTTGTACTCATTGCCGCCGAGCCGCTTTTTCAACATCTCGTCCGGCAGCAGCTTCTCCGCCTGCGGCACCGGATAGTTGGGCATCCGGAGGGTTCCGCTGGTGCGGAATCGCTGAAGCAGCGCTCCCGGCCGTTCTACATTCCCCATCAGGCTGTCGATGATACAGGCTGCCATGGCGGCCTGTTCGGAATTCGGGGTCTGGTCCGTGGCAACTCCAAGCGCGATTCCGCTGGGCTGGTTGTCCGTGTACATGCGGATCGCCCGCTCGATACGCTCCGGCTCCAGACGGCAGACCTCCCCGCCATGCTCCAGCGTCCACTCTTCCACCCGCTCCCAGAGCAGTCGATAGCCGGTCTTGTAAACTTTTCCGTCCACCTCGAACACACCGTCCAGCACCGGATCCAGATCCTCATTCCACGGATACTCCAGCGGCTGCATGGAATCGGTCTTTCGATCCCAGACCATGAAGGTATCCGGTTCGCCGTTCTCACCCTTCTTCGGGCGAAGCATAAACTTCGTCTCCACATCCACCAGATAGGGCAGATCGGTCCACCGCATGACAAACTCTTCGTCATATAATTTCTGATCCAGAATATAGCGGATCCATGTAAGATGCAGCGCCACATCCGTACCGGGGCGGATCGGAAGCCACACATCCGCCTTTGCGGCATCCGGCGTAAAGCGCGGATCGATGACGACGGTTTTCACGCCCTTTGCCCGCAGCTCATTGACCATGCGGCCGCCGCTGGCAGGACAGGAATAGGAGGGATCAGTTCCCCACAAAACGAGACACTGGATCGGCGTCTCATCCGGAAAATACAGCTCCAGCGCATTGGAGTCTGCAATGCTGGGATCCACTCCGCCGTACATCATGGTGTAGCCCAGCACACGGGGCAGATAGCACTGCGCGCACCCCGGCTCAAACCAGTTCGGCGTGCCGAAGACATTGCAGAATCGGCAGACACTCCACACCTCCGGATTGCCACCTCCTCCGGTGGAGCCGAAAACGGCCTCCGCACCGTATTTTTCCCGCGTCTCCATCAGGTGAAACGCAATCTTGTCAAGAGCTTCCTCCCATGTGATGCGGCGCCATTTCCCGCCGCCGCGCTCTCCGACCCGCTCCAGCGGATATTTATTCCGGTTCGGATTGTAGAGAGCCTGAATCCCGGCAAGGCCCTTGGCGCACAGCTTCCCCCGGCTCATCGGATCCTCCGGATTGCCCTCCAGCTTCACGACCCGGCCGTTTTTCACATGCGCCAGCACGCCGCAGTTGGCGATACAGGCGCGGCAGGCCGTCTTGATAATCCGCTCCTCCGGCTCCGGGTCCAATATCCGCGGCTCACATTCATTAAAAAAATAAATATCCTCCACGGCGGCGCCCAGACCGGTGATGTCTGTGGAACTCAATACATTTTGAATGGCTGTCTTATCGAAGATCATGTTCCGTGTTAACCTCCTGTTCTCGAATCTGACTGACAAACTGCCGCAGTTCCTTTTTCATATTGTCCTTTTTCCATACGGCTGCTACGCCGCTGTGCGTACCGGTCAGCGGGCGAAACACGAGATGCGGCATGGACGGGTTTTTATATTCTCTATAATTGCTGTCACAGATAAAAATATAATTTTGGTCAATGAGATTGTAGGGCTGTGACAGGGCATTGGAAGCATACCGGATATAATACGGCGAAAATCCGTATGACGCACACAGCTCATCCAGCATCCCGCAATAGCTGGGTGTATACAGAGGTGAGATCCCGACAAAGCGGCTGTCGCGCAGATCCGGAATCGTAAGCTCCTTCTTTGCCGCCAGCGGATTATCCTTTAACATGCAGACACTGTGACAGCATTCATTCATAATCACATACTCAAACGGATGGCTGTCCAACTGTTCCATGTCGTAAAGAACCGTGAAAACCAGATCCAGATTGTCCTCGAGCAGACTTTTCCGTATCTCCTGCGGTTCACAGGCTGAGACAGAAATATTCGTCTCCGGATAATGATTTAAAAAACCGCGAATCAGGGGCGCTGTGATCTTTTCGAAAATCTGAGAGTCCAGAATGCCGATTGCCAGAAACTGATTGTGCCCGCCTCTGAGTGTTCTGCACTCATCCATGGACTTCTCTAGATCCTGAATGATCACGGACCATCGCTGATACAGATGCTCTCCCGCCTCCGTCAGCATCACCTGCTTTTTGTTTCGGAAAAAGAGCTGAACATCAAGTGTCTGCTCCAGCGAGGAAATATTTTTGCTCAGAGAGGACTGTGTCGTATACAAAAGCTGTGCTGCTTTCGTAAAACTCCCGCAGGATGCGACTTCCAGAAAATAGCGCATCTGCAGGAGGGTGATATGTAAATACTGTTGTTCAATCATGGCAGGCTCCTTCCCTCAGGGCGGGTTATCATGGGCTGCGATCTATCTTTTCTCAGTATATTGTATCTGAAAGACTTAAGCAAGAAAAAATGTTCGGGATGATGAATTCCAAATCGGAATGCTGTTATTCTCAGCATCACGATAAGTGAAGACAGACCTGCTCATCTGCAGGTCTGTCTTCAAATAGGGTTCTATAAAGACACAACACAAGAGTTGTACTACGCTATACCAGCTTTTATTTTTTCTTCGGGATCAGCATAATTACAATCGCGCCTACAATATCAACCACAATAAATACCAGATACGGAAGTGTATAGCTTCCGCCGGAAATACCCAGCAGCATTGCCATCAGAACAAACGCAAGCATCCGGATCACAGAGGCAATCGGAGAAATGATACTGTTCGCGGACATAAAGCCGGTTTTACCGACAGGTGTGATAATCATGGAGTCGAGGAGGTTCAGCAATCCGCCGATTCCGAGTCCGACAAACACGCATCCGATCCACACCAGCGCGATATTAAAGGATGTGATCAGCAGTGCGAGCGCAATCACATAGGATGCAGCATAGACTACCGTTGCCCTTTTGGTTCCGACTTTCGCATCCAGCCAGCCCCAGAAATAGCTGCCCGGAATCGCGATCAGTGCAGAGATTGTCATAAAACGCAGCGCTTCGGCATTGCTGTATCCCACAGACATCATGCGGGGAACAAACTGACTGACAACGCCGATCGTGACCATCCAGAGCAAGCCGTATCCGATGGAGATCAGCCATGTATATTTGTTTTTCAAAATATTTGCAATAGAGTATCTGGCGTCATCCGGTCGCACTTCCTCTTCTGGTTTCATGGTATCGTCCAGTTCCATGTTGTACAGCAGAGCACCCACATCCGCAGGGTCATTTTTTGCCCAGAAAAAGGTTATTACACCAATCACAATCGCAATCACACCATAGATAATAAAAGCTTTCTTTACACCAACCGTCCCAAGCAGAATAGAGAAACTGCTTACAAACAGAGCCGTGCTCAGCGGAGCTCCCATCGTCGCCCATCCGAGGGCAATTCCTTTCTTGCGCGGAAACCAGCTTGCAATAAAGGC
>JAJQBM010000008.1 GCA_021203285.1 Clostridiales bacterium
ATCAATTTCAAGGCTTGGAGCGATTCTTTGACTGTACTAACTGTCAAAGACGGGATTATATACCAGAAATGTCATATGAGCATAGGGGCTTAGTAATTGGTGTAAAGAAAAAATTGTTGTATGTGCTTCCTGTTTTTTCATATAATATGCAGAAACACACAGATGTGTATCATCCTGTGGATTTTCCGACATCTAAGAGTGATATGTTTTTGCTAAAAAGTTCAGAGTTTTCTTTTATTAAGCATGACTCCGTTTTGAAACTTAATGATATGAGGACAGTTAGTATTAATCGGATACTATATCAGCAGAACGGTCAGATTCCTATTGATTCAGATACATATAAGGAAATAGAAAGAATGGCTCTCCAGAAGTATTTTCCCGAGTTTTATTATAATTTCCAAAAACAGGAAGAAGAAATACAGATGTTACGAGACAGGATCAAAGAAATAGAAGAAAAGCAGCCTATATTCCGCAGATAGTATTCTTGGCTTATGACAAAAAGAATTTTATTGAAAAAGGAATCGACAATCTAAAAAAACGGAAGTTTTTTCACAAAAAAGAGCGTTTAAATCTTGCTTTTTATGAAATAGAATGATAACAGTTCAATCCGGCCTGTCGTGTTGGACCGGATCGAATGGCAGTCGCAGGAAACGGACTGCGAAATCAATACATTTTATAAAAAGGAGGACAACATGAAAGCAAAGAAAATTGTATCACTGGTTCTTGCGGGAGCGATGGTTTTCTCACTGGCAGCATGCGGAAGCACTTCAACTTCCACGACGATGGACTCTGCTGAGGAGACCGAGACCAGCGTAGCAGAAGAGACGGAATCAGAGGAGGCAGATGCCGAAGCAACGACGACCGATTTCACATGGAACGAGCAGTATGAGGTATGGGCGATCCTGCCGACGACGGGTGTTCCAGGACTTCTGGTACATGCGGACTCCATGGGTTATGTGATGGAGAAGTATGGATTCACCTATGTTACGAAAGATGCCAGCACTTCATCTGAGGTTCAACTGATTGAAGACGCGATCGCGGCCGGAAACGTAGGCTGCATGATGATCGCGACATCGGATCAGGCGGCGATTGAGGATGCCTGCAATGAGGCGACGGAAGCGGGTATCGCGGTTTGCTTCCTTGGAGCTGAGCCGGATGGATACACGATCGCGGGTTATATCGCGACAGCTTACTCCATCACCGGTATGGCGGCTGTTCAGGCGGCTGAGGACTGGGTAACGAACCGCGTTGCAGAGGGCGGCGATATCCCGACCCTTGAGGATGGCACCTATGCGATCGCTCTGGATACATACTATGACATTCAGGACGGCGTCTACCGTTCCAACGCGATGTACGGCACTGCGGAGGCTTCCGATATGTTTACGGTTGTTTCTTCCACACAGTCTTACGGTGATTCCGCTCAGACGGACGCTTACAACAATGCACTTTCCGTGTTGGCTGCCAACCCTGACTGCCGTGTATTTATCGCTTACGAGCCGGATGAGGCGATGGGCATTGCTTCCTACATTGAGACCTATGCGGCGGACAACGGGCTTGACCTTGCGGACTTCTGCGTGATCCCGTGCTATGCTGAGGACGGAACGTTCCTTTCCATGTATGATGATGTACTGGCTGATGCTTCCGCGAACGCAATCAAAGGTTATTCTACCTACGGCGGAACGGCTACAGAAGAGGAAATCGAGGAGTTCGCGGAGTCCGGATTCTCCACCACGGTTGATGACGGCCAGAGCTTCTCCCCGACAGGCAGCAAGCTTGCGGCAATCCTTCTTGGTGTGACAGGCTGCACAGAGGATTACACATGGACGTTCGGAGATGCCTACTATGATGACATTTCCGCGACAAATATTTATGGATACTCTTATAGCTGGGTGCAGGGTGATGCAAATCCGTGCGAGGAGTATGAAGTCGGATCGGCATTATATGAGTAATTACTGACATATAATATGTGAGTAAAGTTTGATCGTGCGGCGGCGCGGAGAGTGTTCCACTCCGCCGCATTTTATTTTCGGATTATTATCATTTAGAACAGGGGGTTTTTTATGAGTGAGAAAAAAGCTTTAAAAAATGAAAAACCGATCTTGTCCCTGAAGGGAATCCGCAAGGTATTTCCCGGTGTGGTAGCTCTGAACAATGTCTCCATAGATTTTTATCCCGGTGAGGTTCACGCGCTGATCGGTGAGAACGGAGCCGGAAAGTCCACATTCATCAAGACGATCACAGGCGCGCACGCGCCGGATGGCGGAACCATCACGATCGACGGCAAGACCTATGAAGCGATGACACCGGCGATTGCGAGATCCCATGGGATTGAGTGTATATATCAGGAATTTAATCTGATTGATATCTTGTCCGCGGCAGAAAATATTTGCTACGGAGAAAAGATCGGCAAATTTGTCAATCAGAAGAAAATGAACGAGATCGCGCAGAAGATCTTTGATGATTTCGGGGTAGACATTAATCCCTCCACGTTGGTGCGGGATCTCACGCCCGGACACATGCAGATCGTCGAGATTGCAAAATCCGTTTCAAAAGAATGTAAGGTGTTGATTCTGGATGAGCCAACCGCACCGCTTTCCGTGGCTGAGGTTGAGATTCTTTTTCGGATCGTGAATCAGCTGAGGGACAAGGGAGTGGCGATTATCTTCATTTCCCACAGACTCGATGAGGTCTTTGCATTGACCGACCGGGTATCCATTCTCCGCGACGGCGAGTATATTACGACACTCATGACAAAGGAGACGAATCGGGCGGAGCTGATCAAGTATATGGTCGGCCGTGAGATGACGGCAACGTTCCCGGAGCGTCATGCCGAAATCGGCGATGTGGCGCTGGAGCTTAAGAATCTGACCGGAAACGGAGTGAAGAATATTTCATTCAAAGCCCGCAAGGGCGAGATTCTCGGGGTGTCCGGTCTGGTCGGCGCCGGGCGTACCGAGATTATGAAGGTCGTGTACGGTGCAGAGAAAAAACAGTGGGGCGAGGTTTATATAAACGGCGAGCTGGCAAACATCAAGTCTCCGAATGAGGCGATGCACAAATATGGTGTCTGCCTGATTCCGGAGGACAGAAAGAGAGAGGGATGTTTCCTCTCGGAGACGATATCATGGAATATCGTATACAATATTCTCGGAAAAATATCCAACGGCGGTTTTATCAATAGAAAGAAAGAGGCGGAGATTGCCGACTATTACGGAAAGGCGATGCGGATTAAGGCGCCGAACCTTGATAAGACGAAGGTAATGACCCTTTCCGGCGGCAATCAGCAGAAGGTCGTCATCGGCAAGGCGCTGGCGACAGAATCCGAGATCGTAATCTTCGATGAGCCGACCCGCGGTATTGATGTCGGTGCAAAATATGAGATATATGAACTGATGAACCAGATGTGTGAGGACGGGAAGTGCGTTGTCATGATAACATCTGATATGGAGGAGCTGCTCGGTATGTCAGACCGTATCGTGGTTTTCGGCGAGAGATGCCTTGCGGGAGAGCTGACAAAGGATCAGTTTAGCCAGGAATCTATTCTTGATATGGCCTCGACTGGCGGACCAAAAGAAGCGGAGGGTTAAAGAAATGAAAAATAAAAAAATTAATTTATCCGGGATAATTCAGGAATATATGATGGTTCTGGTGCTTGTTGTCCTGATGATCGTATTCCAGGTGCTGTGCAAGTCCATGACGAACCGGGATTTCCTTTCCATGGCAAATATCATGAATATCCTGGGGAACTATTCATACCAGATTATTGTAGGTATCGGAATCACCTTTATTATGTTGGGCGGCGCGATGGACCTGTCAACCGGTTAT
>JAJQBM010000042.1 GCA_021203285.1 Clostridiales bacterium
CCGTGATAGCCGCCGCAATCAGCCCGCAGACATCGTCGAGCGGATCCGTTTCCCCGTTCAGGGAAGTCAGAAGTTCGGAGGAAAAATCATTCATCAGCGTTTTGATCGGCGGAATCATCTCCAGCGAGGATTTCAGGGCGATCAGATCCCGCGGGTTCGCCGTGTGATAGACAACCCGGCTGATCAGGCGTTCCAGATCATAGACGGGATTTAAATATTCCCGCAGCTCCTCCCGGTTGATCATCTGGGTGCACAGCTCCGAGACCGCGTCAAGCCGGGCCTCAATCTCTCCCTTGTCCAGCAGCGGCTGCTCGATATAGCTTCGCATCATCCGGGCGCCCATCGCGGTCCGGGTCCGGTCCAGCACCCACAGAAGGGAACCGCGCTTTTGCTTCTCCCGGAGCGTTTCTGTCAGCTCCAGATTCCTCCTCGCACAACTGTCAAGGATCATATATTTTCCAATGGAGTACGGTTCGATCTTTGTCATGTGCGAGAGCGATGTCTTCTGCATCTCCTGCAGATAAATCAGAAGGGAACCGGCCGCGATCACGCCGCAGTCATACTCTCCCAGACCGAGTTCCCGCGTGTCCGCTGCCTGAAAATGCCCGGTCAACACCTGCTTCGCCCTCTCATCGTCAAAGTATCCGGCGTCCAGCGCGTAGACGGCAACGGAGAGGCGGTTCTTCAAATCCTCAAAATCAAGGCCGCTCATCAGAAACGCGTCATTGCAGATAATCTCCGACGGCATAAATTTGCTGAGCTCATCGACCAGCTTCCGCTCCGCATCCAGCTCCGTCACAAAAAAATCACCGGTCGTCACATCCGCCGTGGCGACCCCATAGCGCCCGTCCGTATAGACAACGCTCATGATAAAATTGTTTTTTCCCTCATCCAGCGAAGCGGTGTCGAGGTTCGTTCCGGGCGTCACGATCCGGACAACCTCCCGCTTTACGAGCCCTTTGGCATCCTTCGGATCCTCCACCTGCTCGCAGATCGCCACCTTATATCCCTTCGAGACCATGCGGGTCAGGTAACTGTCCACCGCATGGAACGGAACGCCGCACATGGGCGCGCGCTCCGGAAGGCCGCAGCTTTTGCCGGTCAGGGTAAGCTCCAGTTCTCTGGAGGCAATCGCCGCGTCGTCAAAAAACATCTCGTAAAAGTCGCCGAGACGGTAAAAGAGGATGCAGTCCGGATACGCCTCCTTGGTCTCCAGATACTGCCGCATCATCGGCGTAACCTGTTCTTTGTCTACCTTACTCATGAATCTCTTCCTCTTTCGCTTTATAGCAGGCCATGACGGCCTCCGCGCACTTCAGTCCGTCCATGGCGGTGGAAGTGATCCCGCCCGCATATCCGGCGCCCTCCCCGCAGGGATACAGACCCCGGATGTTACTCTGAAAAGTCTCGTCCCGGACGATGCGCACCGGGGAGGAGGTGCGGCTCTCCACCGCGGACAAAACCGCATCTGGCCGGTCAAACCCGGCGATCTTCTTCCCAAAAGCGTGCATTCCCTCCACGAAAGCATCCCGGACGGCAGCCGGGAAAATCCCCGTCAGGCCGGCCTCCCTTGCCGCCCCCTTTGTGCAGGAGGCAAACTGTCCGTTCACATTTTCATTTGAAATCCCCTGTTCAAAATCCCCGAAGCGCTGCTGCGGAATGCGGCCGCCTCCGGCTCTCCACGCCCGCTCCTCCAGCGTCCTCTGAAAAGCCACGCCGGACAGGGGATCGTCCGGATCCGGAAAATCCTCCGGCGTTACGGAGACAATGACGGCACTGTTCGCGTTTTTCGCGTCCCGCGCGCGGTAGCTCATCCCGTTGACCGCCGTGCCGCCCTCCTGCGAGGAAGCGTTGACTACATACCCGCCGGGACACATACAGAACGTGTACACGCTCCTGCCGTTTCCGGCGCGCCACGTCAGCTTGTAGGCTGCCGGAGGGAGGAGCGACCGGTCCGCCCCGTCCCCGTACTGGCTCGCATCGATCATCTCCTGCGGGTGCTCCATCCGCATGCCCACCGCAAACGGCTTCGGGCACAAGTCCACCTGACGCTTCTTCAAAACAGCGAACGTATCCCGGGCGCTGTGGCCGACGGCAAGAACCGCCGCCGAAACCGGAACGCGCATACTGCCGTTGACAATCAGCGCTGTAAGCTGATGATCCCGAACCTCAAAATCCGTCACTGCACAGGAGAAGAAATAGCGGCCTCCCATGCGGAGAATCTCTTTTCTCATATTGGAGACAACCGCGCGCAGGATGTCCGTGCCGATGTGCGGCCGGCTCTCGTACAGGATATCCGCCGGTGCGCCGAACGCGGCAAAGGTCTCGAGAACAAAGCGGTTCCGCCCGGATTTATCCTTGACCATGGTGTTTAACTTCCCGTCGGAAAAGGTTCCCGCGCCGCCCTCGCCGAACTGAACATTGGACTCCGGGTCAAGCGCGCCGCCCGCCCAGAATGCCTCCACATCCGCCTGCCGCTCCTCCACCGGCTTTCCCCGCTCAAAAATCAGCGGTTTGTACCCGTATTTTACGAGAAGATACGCGCAAAAAAGACCGGCAGGCCCGGTTCCGATGACTGCGACCGGATGAGCCGGTACCGCCTGACCAGTCTGCGCGGGATGATATGTTTCAATCGTCACTTCCCGGACATTTCGGTCGTTTTTTCTGTATTTTATATGATCCGGTACAAGCAGGTCAACGGTATAGGTATACCGCAGGGCATCCCTGCGGCGGGCATCCGCGGACTTCCGGATGATCTCGGTTCCCTCGAGATCTCCCGCCGGTATCCCCGCAGTCCGGCATGCCTTTTTTATCACCTGCCCGGTATCATGTTGTAACGGGACCGCCACCTGAGCGACCCGGATTCTCTTCGACATATATGTATTCTCTCACTCTGGTAAAACGATATTTCAAACCGCCCCGGATCCTGCTTGCGCTTCCCGAAGAGCGGCTGCCGCGCACGTCCCGGCCAGATACCCGCTGGTCCACGCCCACTGCAGGTTGTAGCCGCCGCAGACCCCGTCCACATTCAAAATCTCTCCGGCAAAATACAGACCGGGTGTGATCTTCGACTGCATATCCTCCCCGATCTGGGAAAGCGGCACGCCGCCGCAGGTGGTCTGAGCCTGATCAAACGACCGGGTGCCGGTGATGCAAAGCGCGGTATTCTTTAAAAGACGCAAAATCTTTTCAGACTGTTTCCGCATCGCATATTCGGGCAGTCGGCCCACCGGATCATCCGAAAGCCGCAGTCTCTGTGCAATCATCTGCGCAATCTTTTTATGGCAGAGTCCGCCGAGAATCTGCTGCCAGTTTTTCACACTTCCGCAGTCCGACACCTGTTTGGATAACATCCCGCGGACATCCTCCGCGGAAAGCTCCGGCAGGAAATCAATCCGCGCCTCCACGCGCCGTTCATCCGCCAGCGCGGCGGACGCAAAACGGCTCACCTGAAACACGGGGATTCCGGATATGCCATACTCCGTAAACTGGATTTCACCGGTGTCCTCCACCTCCGTTTCGCCGTCGACTGCCAGCGACACGCGGCCCGCACAGCGCACACCCGCCGTCACGGACAGCCACTCCTCAGATGAGACCAGAGGAACCAGCGCCGGAAGCGGCCGGTTCACCGTATGTCCGAGCCCGCGGGCGAGCGCGTATCCGCTCCCGTCGCTTCCCGTCTTCGGCGCAGCCATCCCGCCCGTCGCCAGAATACTCCGTAGGGCCGCAAACACACCGGATACCGTCAGGATGCATAAACACGCATCCTCCAGTAGGATGCGATG
>JAJQBM010000172.1 GCA_021203285.1 Clostridiales bacterium
ATAAAGCAGCGCCTGAATATAGAACCCGGTTCCGCCCACGACGATCGGGATCTGCCCCGCGGCCTAAATCTGCGCCATCGCCTGCCGCGCCATCTCCTGAAAGCGCACGACATGAAACTCCTCATCCGGATTCAAAACATCGATCAGATAGTGGGGAACCCCGCCCATCTCCGCCGCCGTAATCTTGGCGGAACCGATATCCATGCCGCGGTAAACCTGCATGGAATCCGCGGAGATGACAGCCCCGCCGATCGCCTTCGCGAGCGCGATCGACAGGTCGGTCTTCCCGACGGCGGTCGGTCCGGTCAGAATGACCAGCGGCTTTTTCTCCTGCTTTTCCATCTCTCACACCCTCATTCTGTCAGACGATACGCTTGAATTTCTTCTCAATCTCATATTTGGTCATGGAAATGATGACCGGCCGGCCGTGCGGGCAAAAATACGGATTTTCCAGCTTCAGAAGATCCGCAATCATCTGCTCGGCCTCCGCCCGCGAAAGCCGGTTATTTCCCTTCACGGCGGCCTTGCAGGACATGGAGGCGATCTTCTCCGCAACCAGATCCGGCGTATCCTTCTCCGAAACTGTGCCCAGACTGTCGATCAGCTCCATCAGCAGCTCCTGTGCGTTCAATCCGTAGAGATTGGCGGGCACGGCGCTGACCGCATATTCTTTTCCGCCGAAGGAATCGATGGAAAATCCCAACTTTTCCAGCTCCTCCTGATACTTTTTCAGAAGCGTCTCCTCCTGCATCGTCAGGGACAGAACGATCGGCGGGCTGATCATCTGGGAGGTAAATTCCTTCTCCCTGTATTGTTTCATCGTCCGTTCAAAGAGAATTTTCTCATGCGCGGCATGCTGGTCGATCATGTAAAACCGGTCTTCGTACTCGACCAGCCAGTAGGTGTCGAAGAGCTGTCCGATGATGCGCTGTTCCGGCCTCGCCTCCTCCGAGAGCAGACGGGTCTCCGGCGCGGTATAGTCGGCCAGCGTCTGCTGTCTCGGCTGCTCCGGCATCTCCGCCAAAGACTGTTTTCTCTCCTTGATCTCCGGCTTCGGTGTATCCGCAGACGGCCTCTGTGTTTTCGGCACATCGGCAGTTCTATTCCCGGTCTCCCGTGCCGCCTCCGCCCCGCCGAATGCTTTCTCCTGTGCCGCCCCGTAGCGGATCGGCTCCCGCAGCACAGCATCCTTCGGCCGCCCGGCAGGCGCTGTTTCTTCCTTCATGCGGCTGATGCGCTCCTTCTCAAAGGGCTCCGGCACCGCATTTTTCTTGCAGACAGGCTTTGCCGCCTCCTTCTTCTCCCCGCCCGGCGCCACATCGGTGATGAGCTCCCGCTGCCGCAGCGCGTTCTGAATCAGATAGACCAGCCCGCGGTAGAGCTCCTCCCCGTTGGAAAAGCGCAGCTCCATCTTGTTCGGGTGGACGTTGACATCCACCAGCTTCCCGTTCAGGCTGACGGCGAGGACAGTGAAGGGATATTTATGCTGCATCATAAACCCGCGGTAGCCGTCCTCGATCGCCTTTGCGATCAGGCTGCTGCGGATGTATCTCCCGTTGATAAAATAGCTCTCGAAATTGCGGTTCCCGCGGGAGATCACCGGCTTCCCGATAAAGCCGGAAACCGAAAACCCGTCGAACTCGCCCTCAACCTCCAGCAGATTCGCGGCGATGTCCCGCCCGTAAATATGGTAGATGATGTCCTTTACCTGTGAATTTCCGGATGTGTGCAGGCGGATCTGTCCGTTGTTGATAAACTTAAACGAGATATACGGGTGGGACAGGGCGATTTTTTCCATCATATCGCTGATATATCCCGCCTCCGTCTGCGGAGATTTCAGAAATTTCCTCCGCGCCGGGGTGTTGTAAAACAGATTCTTCACGAGAAATGTCGTGCCCTCCGGCGCGCCGACCTCCTCCAGAGAGATCTCCTTTCCGCCCTCAATCTGATAACGGCTGCCCGTCAGGCTGCCCATGGTTTTTGTGATCAGCTCCACCTCCGACACGGAGGCAATGCTGGAGAGCGCCTCGCCGCGGAAGCCAAGCGAGGAGATCGTTGCCAGATCCTCCACCTTGCGGATTTTGCTGGTGGAATGGCGGTAAAACGCGACCGGTATCTGCTCCGCCTCGATCCCGCAGCCGTTGTCCGTGATGCGGATCAGCGTTGTTCCGCCGTCCCGGATCTCCACCGTGACCGCGGTGGCTTTCGCGTCGATGGCGTTTTCCACCAGCTCCTTCACCACGGAGGACGGGCGCTCTACCACCTCTCCCGCAGCGATCTTGTCGATTGTCTGTTCATCCAGCAATTCTATCTTTGGCATTTTCTGCTCCTCTACCACCGGTTCCGAATCTTGTTTTGCAGCTCGTATAATTTGTTCATGGCGTCAAACGGCGTCATGTGCGTCAGGTCGGTCTCCGAAAGTTCTCGGATGATGTCGTCGTCCTTCACCGCGTCGAAGAGCGAAATCTGCGCCATGTCCACATCGTCCGGCTTCCGCCGCGTCCGCACATCCGTAAGCGCCCACATCCAGATTTCTCGCGATATTGCTGACATTCGCCTGTTCAAGCTCCTCGCAGATGGCCTTTGCCCGGTCGATGACGACCGCCGGTATCCCGGCCAGCTTCGCCACCTGAATCCCGTAGCTTTTATCCGCACCGCCGGGGATAATCCGGCGCAGGAAGACAATGGCATCGCCCTTTTCCTTCACGGCGATAGAATAATTATGTACATTGGAAAGCTTCCCTTCCAGCGCTGTCAGCTCGTGGTAATGCGTGGCAAAGAGCGTCTTGGCGCCCAGAACCTTCGGGTTGCTGATGTGCTCCACAACCGCCCACGCGATGGCAAGCCCGTCAATGGTGCTGGTTCCCCTGCCGATCTCATCCAGAATCAGCAGGCTGCTCCCGGTGGCGTTTTTCAGAATATTTGCAACCTCATTCATCTCCACCATAAAGGTGCTCTGGCCGGAGGCGAGGTCGTCGGATGCCCCCACGCGGGTAAAGATCCGGTCCACAATCCCGATATTCGCGGACTCCGCCGGGACAAAGGAACCGATCTGCGCCATGAGAACGATCAGCGCCGTCTGCCGCATGTAGGTGGATTTGCCCGCCATATTGGGGCCGGTGATGATGGAGATGCGGTTATCCTTGTTGTCCAGATATGTGTCATTGGCGACAAACATATCGTTGTCCATCATCCGCTCCACCACGGGATGGCGGCCGTTTTTGATCTTCAGCACGCCCTTCTCGTTGATCTTCGGGCGCGTGTACCCGTTCTGCTGCGCCACTACAGCCAGAGAGGCCAGCGCGTCGATACCCGCGAGCGCTCTGGCCGTGGTCTGGATCCGCTCCACCTGCTTCTCAATCTCCTCGCGCACCTGACAGAAAAGGTCATACTCCAGCGCCGTCAGCTTGTCCTCCGCGCCGAGAATCGTCTCCTCCAGCTCCTTCAGCTCCGGCGTGATATAGCGCTCTGCATTCGTCAGCGTCTGTTTTCTCGTATAGTAATCGGGGACGAGGTCTTTGTAGGAGTTGGTCACCTCCAGATAGTAGCCGAACACCTTGTTGTAGCGAATCCGCAGCGTGCGGATGCCGGTCTTCTCCCGCTCCTCCTCCTCAATCTTTGCCAGCCAGCTTTTTCCCTCCGTCTTGGCGCTGCGGAGACGGTCAACCTCCGGAGAAAATCCGTCCCGTATCATTCCGCCGTCCCGCACCGAGATCGGCGGGTCATCCGTGATAGCCGCCGCAATCAGCCCGCAGACATCGTCGAGCGGATCCGTTTCCCC
>JAJQBM010000123.1 GCA_021203285.1 Clostridiales bacterium
TTTCATTGTAGAGGGCATCTGAAATCAACCATATTTTCAGATGCCCTTTTCTTTTTTCATGTTTGATGCTATACTTCAAATCAAATCGTTTCGGAGGTTTTCTGATGGCAAAATTTCAGGTTGAGTTAAAAAGAGTCGTGGATGATTCGTATGAAATTGAGATCGGCTACGGCCTGATCCCGGTACTTATAAATGATATTGCAAACGGACTGGCGGGGAAAGCACACAAGTTTGCAGTTGTTACGGACACCAACGTTGAACCGCTGTATGCGCGCCCTGTGCTGGAGGCGCTTCGGGAGAAAGGATATCAGGCGGATCTGTTTGTCTTTGAGGCGGGGGAGAAGAGCAAAACCCGTGAGACGAAGGCAATGATAGAGGATGCTATGCTTGCAGCCGGATACCAGCGGGACTGCTGTATCATCGCGGTCGGCGGCGGCGTTGTGACAGACCTCGCCGGTTTTGTCGCCGGCACCTACGGCAGAGGCGTTCCATTTATCAATTACGCGACGACGGTCCTCGCGGCGGCGGACGCGTCCGTCGGCGGGAAGACGGCGGTCGATACGCCACTGGCGACCAACCTGATCGGCCTGTTCAATCAGCCGGAGAAGGTTTATCTGGATCTGGATACATGGAAAACCCTCCCGCAGCGGGAGATCTGCAGCGGCATGGCGGAGACAATCAAGCACGCCTGCATGGCGGACGAGGCGTTTTTTTCCTATCTGGAGGAGCATCTGGAAGAAATTCTCCGTGTGGAGAAGATGCCCTGTGAGCATGTGGCAGAGCGGAATTGCCAGATCAAATACCATGTCGTCATGCAGGATGAGCGCGAGAGCGGACTGCGGGAGATCTTAAACCTCGGCCACACGGTCGGCCGGGCGATAGAGACAGTCAGCGATTATCGTCTGCTGCATGGAGAGGCCGTCTCAATCGGACTGGTGGCGGAGGCACACCTTTCGCGTCATCTCGGTTTTCTGAGTGATGAAGAGGTGGAGCGGATGACGGCTCTCCTGCGCCGTGCGGGGCTGCCGGTGCGGATCCCGGACGATATTGACCGGGAGGCCCTTGTGAAGAAGCTCTATACCGACAAAAAAGTGCGGGACGGGAAGCTCCGCTTTGTCGTGCAGAGCCGGATCGGCGGGATTCAATGTTTCGGGAATAATATCTACGCGACCGAGGTATCCGAGGAGACCGCGCGTCATATACTGAAAGAGTTATAAATCTGGTGAAACGGAGGAACTTGCATGTCTGTTTTTGACAATACAGAGCCGAAAAATGTTTTTCATTATTTTGAAGAGATCTGCCGGATTCCCCATGGTTCGGGCAATACGCAGGCAATCAGCGATTATTGCGCGGCATTTGCAAAGGCACACGGGCTTGCGTACAGGCAGGAGAGCTGCGGAAATGTTATAATATGGAAGGATGCCTCACCCGGTTATGAAGGATGCCGACACCGTGATGCTTCAGGGGCATATGGATATGGTGGCGGTAAAGGAGGGCGACTGTGACATCGATATGGAGACGGAGGGGCTGCGGCCTGCCGTCACCGGGGACGGCGAATGGATTTATGCAAAGGGAACCTCTCTGGGCGGTGATGACGGGATTGCGATCGCCTATGCGCTGGCGATCCTCGCGGATGACACGCTGCGCCACCCGGCGCTGGAGGCTGTGTTTACGGTGGATGAGGAGATCGGACTTCTGGGCGCGGCGGCATTGGATACATCGGATTTGAAAAGCCGGATTCTGTTAAACATGGACTCGGAGGATGACGGAATCTTTCTGACAAGCTGTGCGGGAGGTGCGACCTTCACGGCTTATGCCCCGGCACCGCGTGAAGAGAAAAGCGGTGTGATTTATGAGCTGGAGATCGGAGGATTACAGGGCGGCCATTCGGGCGCACAGATTCATCTCGGACGTGCCAATGCGAACCTGATTTTCGGCAGATTTCTGGCACAGGTTGGCGAAACCGTGGACTTTTCTGTCGGAAATTTCTCAGGCGGAGAGAAGGATAATGCGATCCCGAACCGGTGCCGCGCCGTGTTGGTGGCGTCTGCCGGGAACGCGGCGAAGCTGGAGGAGGCAGCGGCAGATTTTTCTGCGGTCGTTCGGGCCGAGTATGCGGTGACGGAGCCGGATTTTTTCCTGACCCTGACGAGACAGGAGGAGACAAGTGCGGCGGTTTTGTCAGGCCGGGCCGCAGAGACACTCACGGCGCTTTTGGAGCATCTGCCCTCCGGAGTCCTGCGCATGATGCCGGACTTCCCGGACATGGTTCAGACTTCTTTAAATCTCGGGATTTTGCGTCTTGGGGAGAAAGAATTTTCCATGACCTTTTCGGTGCGCAGCGCTTCCGCGACGGAGAAGGAATGGGTGTTAAAGCGCATGAGGGATCTGACGGAGATGGTCGGCGGCCGGTGGGAGTTGAGCGGCGATTATCCCACATGGGAGTATCGGCAGGATTCTACGATCCGGCAGGTCATGGCGGAGACATACGAAGAGCTGACCGGACAGGCGCCGATCCTCACAGGCATTCACGCCGGGGTGGAGTGCGGCCTGATTCTCGAGAAGATGCCCGGCATTGACTGTATTTCCTATGGACCGCAGATGCGGGATATTCACACGGCGCGCGAGCGCCTGAACATTGCGTCGGTAAAGAAAAATTATGAGCTCACGACGCGTGTGCTGGAGAAGCTGCGATAAAAATGACAAAGCAAAGGAAACCTGATTTTAAAAAACTGAAGCCGACGGTGAAGGCCGCCATTGCACCGACAATCATGGCGATGCTGATCTTTTTTCTTACCTACTATTTTTTCGGCACGGAAAATACGATGATCGGTCCGTTCGCAACACTGTCGTTTTTGCGTTTCCGCACGATGCGGAATCACTATGAGTGCATGATCCGGAACTATGCGATCTTTGCGGCCATGGCTGTGCTTGCGTTTCTGGCAGTCTGGAATCTGCCACTGTGTATTATTGTAAACGGACTGGCACTGTTCTGGATCGCTTACATTTTGATTGACGAGTACAATCCGACCAATTACTTTCCGGCCGGTATGGCGCTGATCTTTTTCCAGATTTCTCCGGCGCAGACGCTTCCGGATCTGGGGAGACGGCTGGCGGCGCTGCTTGCAACGTTCCTTCTGGTTCTGCTTTTTACGTTTGTTCTGAGCAAAATTGAGCGGGAGAAAGATCCGCTTCCGATCTGTCTTCGACAGGGGTTTGAGAACTGCAAAAGACAGCTTGATTTATGCAGGGCAGATAAAGATACCGATTGTTCCGAACGAAATGTGCCGGATGAAAACACGGAAGTGTGCGAGGATCCGGAGAGTGAAAAGCTGCGTCTACATCAGGAACTGTGTGAGATCAATAAAAAGGCAAGCTCCGAGATTTATGCATACAACCGTGCCAGTCTCTTCCCGAAAGGGAAAACGAACTGGTACTGCCGATTTGTTCTGCTTTTTCAGATTCTGAATCATCTGACACAAAATGCGAAAGAGGACGGGAGTCTGGAACAGGCGGAGGCGCTCTACCGCGATTTCCGGACACAGTTCGAGACCGTAACGCCGTCCGCAGATTACCACAGGCTGAATTTTCGCCTGAGGAAGCCGGATATCCGCAGCTTCCGTCTCCGGTTTGCGCTTCGGCAGGTGATTACGCTGACACCCTGTCTGGCGTTTGCATGGTTTTCCGACCTGCCGAATATCTACTGGCTGGTCATTTCCGTGTTTTTCATGATGATTCTCTACACGGATCACACGATGCAGCGGGTACGGC
>JAJQBM010000190.1 GCA_021203285.1 Clostridiales bacterium
TCTACATCCTGATCGCGGGACTGATCTACTGGGTGGAGATCATTTCAGTTATGATACAGGTCACGTATTTTAAACGGACCGGAGGAAAGCGTTTCTTTAAGATGGCGCCGATCCATCACCACTTTGAGCTGTGCGGATGGTCGGAGACGAAGGTGGTGGCAGTGTTTTCCATTCTCACCGCACTTCTCTGCCTCGTGGCGTTTATAGGGATGTAGGAAGAGTACAGACAGGAGGATATGATGGACGTTTCAGGGAAAAAATTTCTGGTATTCGGAACAGGAATCAGCGGGATTTCTGCCGCGAAGCTTCTGCTTGGAAGACAGGCGCGGGTGATCCTTTTTGACGGGAATGATACATTGGACTGCGCGCGTATTCTGGAGGAGTTTCCGGAGGATGCGGCGGTGGAGCTTTATACGGGAGAACTTCCGCAGGAAAAACGGAAGGAGATCGAGCTGGTGGTTTTAAGCCCCGGTGTCCCCGCCGATCTGCCGATGGTCTGCGATTTCCGCGCGTCGGGGATTCCGGTCTGGGGAGAGGTGGAGCTGGCCTACCGCTGCGCAAAGGGCGACCTGCTGGCGATCACCGGGACGAACGGAAAGACGACGACGACTTCCCTCGTGGGGGAGATTTTAAAGAGCTGGTTTGACAGTGTGAAGGTAGTCGGTAACATCGGCATCCCGTACACCAGCATGGCGGATGAGATGATGGATGAGACGGTGACCGTGGCGGAGATCAGCAGCTTCCAGTTGGAGACGATCGATTCATTCTGCCCGCGCGTCAGCGCGATTTTAAATATCACGCCGGATCACTTAAACCGTCATCACACGATGGAAAATTATATCGCGGCGAAGCTGACCATCACGAAAAACCAGACGGCGGGGCAGATCTGCGCGTTAAATTACGAGGATGAGATTCTGCGGGAGAGAGCCGCTGACATTTCTGCACGGATTGTCTGGTTCAGCAGCCTTCGGCCGCTGCGGGACGGCTACTATCTGGACGGCAGCCGGATCTGCTGTGCTGAGAACGGCGAGGTCACGGAGGTGATCTCCACGGATGAGCTGAAGATTCTCGGCCGTCACAACTATGAGAACGCGATGGCTGCCGTGGCGATGACGTCCGCAGTCGGCGTGCCGATGGAGAATATCCGCAATACACTGAGAGATTTCCGTGCCGTAGAGCACCGGATCGAGTATGTGACGGAAAAGCGCGGCGTATATTTTTATAATGATTCCAAGGGAACCAACCCGGACGCGGCCATCAAAGGCATTCAGGCGATGGATCGCCCCACCTGTCTGATCGGCGGCGGATATGACAAGAATTCCACTTACAAGGAGTGGATCGAGAGCTTTGACGGAAAGGTTAAGGCGCTGGTTCTGATCGGGCAGACCCGTGAAAAGATTGCGGCCGAGGCGAAAGCCTGCGGGTTTACGGATTACTTCTTTGCGGACAGTCTGCAGGAGGCGGTGGACCTGTGCTATGAGAAAGCGGAGCCCGGCGACGCGGTTCTCCTCTCGCCGGCCTGTGCGAGCTGGGGAATGTTTCCAAATTACGAGGTTCGCGGAAAGATGTTTAAGGAAATGGTTCATGCCCTGAAGGAGTAGTTGCTCATGAGCGGTCGCCGAAAGAAGGAGAAGACAAAAAAATATTTTGATTACAGTCTGTTATTTCTGATTGTTTTTCTTCTGGGCTTCGGATTGGTGATGCTTTACAGCGTCAGCGCATATGAGGCGCAGAGCGAATTCGGCGACGCAACCTATTACCTTCGCCATCAGGCGCGGAATACCCTGATCGGATTGGTCGGCATGGTGATTGCCGCAAGAATTCCATATCAGGTGTGGAGAAACCGGTGGGTTAGCCGTTTTGTGTACGGCTTTGCATTTTTGCTCTGCGCGGCGGTGATCGCGGTGGGAAACGACGCCAACGGCTCTACGCGGTGGCTGCAGATCGGGCCGATCTCATTTCAGCCCTCCGAAATCGCGAAGGTGGCGGTGATTATTTATCTGGCGGCGATTCTTTCAAGGATGCCGAAGCAGATACGGGATTTTAAGAGTATTTTAAAGATTATGGTCCGTGTTGCGCCGCTTCTGGCGGTGATCGCGTACAGCAACCTGAGCACAGCCATCATTGTAGCTGGGATCTGTGTGCTGATGATGTTTGTGGCGAGTCCGAAGTATTCCCATTTTCTGGTGCTCGGCCTTTTGGTTGTGGGATTCGGCGCGGTCTTTATTCTGACGCAGCCTTATCGGAGTGATCGGATTATGGCGTGGCTGCACCCGGAGGACTATCCGGATGAAGCTTACCAGACCCTGCAGGGGCTCTACGCGATCGGATCCGGTGGACTCTTCGGAAAGGGGCTGGGCGCCAGCATCCAGAAGCTGGGGTATGTACCGGAGGCGCAGAACGATTTCATTTTCACGATCATCTGTGAGGAGCTGGGGCTCTTCGGCGGGATCTGTGTGATTTTGCTGTTTATTCTTTTGATCTGGCGGTTTATGGTCATTGCGAACAATGCCGCGGACCTGTTTGGGGCGATGCTGGTGGTGGGTGTTTTGTCCCATATTTCCCTTCAGGTGATATTAAATCTGGCGGTGGTGACCAACTCCATGCCGAATACGGGCGTCATTTTGCCCTTTATCAGCTACGGCGGCACATCCATGGTTTTTCTCCTGACGGAGATGGGGCTGGTTCTGTCCGTTTCAAGGGGGATTCATCTCGATACGGACTATCCGGCGGAGTGAGGCGGATTGGCACAGCGCGTGCGGAACCGCTCCGGACAGACCGCACAGATCGGACAAGGTAGATATGACAGAGAAGACAGTGCGAAAAAAGAAGAGAAAAAAGAGACGCCGTAAGGTGCTTCCCATACTGCTGCCGGTCCTGATTCTGGTCGCTGCGCTGGCGGTGATCATGGTGTGGAAGGTTTTTGTCGTGAAGGAAGTGGAGATCGTCGGGAACGAGATCTACTCGGACGAGCAGATCGAAGCATGGGCGCTCAGCGATGAATACTCGTGGAATTCCCTCTATGTCGTCCTGAAAAATAAATTTGTGAAGCAGAAAGAGATCCCGTTTGTGGACAGCATGGAAATCTCACTTGCCACGCCGTCGAAGCTTCAGATCACGGTCACGGAAAAAAGCATTATCGGGTATGTCTATATTCCCTCGCTCGGCCAGAATGCGTACTTTGATCAGGACGGCTTTGTGGTGGAGCTTTCCACGGATGTCATTGAGGGGACGACGAAAATCAGCGGCCTCGATGTGGAGGACGCAGTCTTGTATGAGAAGCTGGAGCTGGACAGCAGCAGTATTTTAAAGACGCTTCTTACGCTCACGCAGCTTCTGAAAAAATATGGGCGGGAGCCGGAGATTATCTATATCAACGGCAGCGATATTTTGGTCAGCTACGGCACGATACAGGTGGATCTCGGCGACGGGTCCTCGCTGAACGAAAAGATTCTTCGGATGGATCAGATTTTTCCGGAGATCGAGGGGCAGACCGGAACGCTTCATCTGGATACGTGGACGGGATCCGGGACGGACATCTATTTCAAGCAGAATGAGCTGACAGAGATTCCGGTGGACGAACAGACCGTGCCGGAATCCTAAATTCTTATAAAATATTTTGATAAAAGCAGTTGATTATTTGAAGAAAAAAATATATAACATAAAAGCCTGACTTTTGCAGAAGAATAGAGTGAAAAATGCCCTCAACCTCAGCATTTTGATATGCTCCCCATATGGTAGACATTGAAAATATTCAAAATCTACTATAT
>JAJQBM010000066.1 GCA_021203285.1 Clostridiales bacterium
AGCAGGCACAGATAGATATCGTTGCAATTTCCGCAGAGGACCGCAGCGCAATCATCGGTTCATGCAAATTCAGGAATGAAAATATTCCACGAAGCGAATTGGAATTGATGAAAGAATATGCTCTGGCAATGGGCGGTTTTGAAAAATATTATTATTACCTTTTCAGTAAAAGCGGTTTTGCCGAAGCATTATCGGCCGAGCAGGATGGCGTAAATCTGCGATTAATCACATTGGATGACATATATGAAAATTAAAATGGGGGGGTATCCTATGCAGATCAGGCAATTAGAATATTTTCTGGCTGTCAGCGAACAACTGAATTTCACGAAGGCCGCCAGACAATTATTTGTATCACAAACTGCAGTCAGCCTCCAGATCAAGGCGCTGGAGGAGGAACTTGGGGTGCCGCTATTTTTCCGGACAAACCGCCGGGTAGAGCTGACCCCCGCGTGGAAAAGCTTCCAGACCGACGCGCGCGCCATTTTAAAGAGAACACGGGACGCCGTAAAGCGCGCCCGCCAGGCGAACACCGGTTTTTCCGGCTTCCTGAATGTTGGTTTTGTCAAGGGATACGAAAAAACAAATCTCTCGGAAATCCTTTCGGATTTTCACACAAAATACCCGAACGTTTCCCTCTCCTTCGCCCGAGAAAACGTTTCCGACCTGTATGACATGGTCCTTGCCCATCGTCTGGATATCGTCTTCAATCTCCAGTATTCCACAGCAGACATGGATGATATGGAGTATGTGGTGATCCGCCATTATCCCCTGATGGCCGTGGTCTCCACCTCGCATCCCCTCGCCCACCGAACCAGCATTCACCGGGCGGACCTGAAGGAGTACCCTCTGGTCGACATTGTCCAGCATCAGGACAAGTATGGAGAAGCCACCACAATCACCAATGCATTTACGCGCGCCGGGTTTCTTCCGGATATCCGGTACACATCGGACGATATAGAGATCAGTCTCCTCGCCGTCGCCACCGGCATCGGCTACGCCCTGCTGCCCACCTACATCACGGATTCCATCACCAGCAAAGACAAAGTGATCGCAATCCCCATCAAGGGGGAGGAGGAAGAAATGACGCTGGTCGCGGCCTGGCACAAGGATTATAATAATCCGGCACTTCAGAAATTTCTGGATGATTACATCTTTCCTCATCACAAAAGAAAATAAAAAGAATGGCACACAGAAAACCCTCTCCCAATGCCCGATATACAGGCAGTAGGAGAGGGCTTTCTAAAATTATCCGACGATCTTATCCGCGTTTTACAATGAGGTATACCCGCCGTCCACCGCACAGATTAATCCGTTCACATAGGTGGAGCAGGGAGAGGAAAGGAAAATAGCTGCCGTATCCAGCTCACCCTCTTTTCCGTAGCGTGCCATAGGGATCATCGTCCGTGCATACTCTTGGAAAAACTCACTGTCCAGAGTTTCCTTCGTCAGCGGTGTCTCGAAATATCCGGGGCAGATCGCGTTGACAGTGATGCCCTTCTCACCCCACTCGGCCGCCAGCGCGCGGGTCAGGTTGACGACGCCACCCTTTGCCGCGTGATACGGGGAAGCCGGTGCAATCTTGTTTCCGACCAGTCCGTACATCGAAGCGATGTTGATGATCCGTCCGTATCCGGCGGGAAGCATGGCCTTCTTTGCCACGGCACGCGCCATCTTAAAGGTACCGGCCAAATCGATGTTTACCTCATTCATAAACTGCTCGTCGGTGATATCCTCTGCCGGAGCGACAGCGCCGGTACCGGCGTTATTAATCAGGATATCTATGCGCCCCATTTTTTTCAGAATCTCATCAATCGCCGCGTCAATCGCCTCTGTGTCGGTGATATCGCACTTCACGCCGATGGCTTTGACTCCGTATGCCGCTGCGATCTCCGCCGCATTGGCGTCCACTTTCTCTTTCCGTCTGGCAAGGCAGACAATGTTTGCGCCCTGATTGGCCAGCGCCTTCGCCATCTGCACGCCCAGCCCGGTAGAAGCACCGGTTACAACGGCTACTTGTCCTGAAAGATCAAAATAATTTTTCATCTGAATCCGTCTCCTTTTTTTATACATCAATATTACCCGCTTTTTGCGAACCTGAGATGAATGATAACAGGAAACTGACACTTGATAAATATTCAATTCAGATATTTTTTAAGGGGTCGATTTGGTCTTGCTTTTGGCAACGTCATTTTCGAAAACCCGCTCGATGATTTCAATGGCCAGATCGACCTGATCCGGCTCCAGACCGGCGTAGTTGATAATAAGCGTTCCCATACTTTTGAGCCCCTGATGGCGGGTATAATCAGAGAGAAGCGCCAGTTCGATATTCTGTTCTTTGGCTTTTTCCTTGATCTGCCTGTCAGTTAAAGCTGTATTCACATGGAGGAGAAAATGCGTCCCGGCAATGGCCTCCCGGATTTCGCTGACCCGGCTCAGCTCAGAGTTTTTCAGGGCTCCCAGAATCAGATCCCGTTTCTGCTTGTAAATCTGTTTCATCCGGTTGATATGGCGGGAAAAATACCCCTCAGAGATAAAATGAGCCAAAGTCAGTTGCTCAAAAGAAGAAACGGTGCAGGAATAAAAGCTCATGGTATCCTGATACCGCTCCAACAGATAGGGCGGCAGAATCATATAGCTGATGCGGATAGAAGGCACCAGACTCTTGGAAAAGGTATTCATATAGATTACCTTCTCCGCCTCGTCAATGGCGTACATGGGCGAAATGATTCTTCCGGCATAGCGAAGCTCCGAGTCGTAGTCGTCCTCAATGATATAGCGCTCCGGTTTTTCCCTCGCCCACTGGAGAAGCTGAAGACGCCGCGTGATCGGCATGACGGTTCCGGTAGGGAAGTGATTGGAGGGGGAGACATGGATGACATTGGCGCTGCTGTTTCGGAGATAATCAATGCGCATGCCGTCGTCGTCCATGGGAATGTAGTCCCAGACCGTGCCCTGACTGGCGGAAATCTCGGAAAATTTCTTGTATCCGGGATCCTCCATCGCCATGACCGTGTTGAACCCCAATACCTGCAGAAGACGCGAATAGAGGTACTCCGTCCCGGCGCCGATGATGATCTGTTCCGGGTCTGCCTCGATCCCCCGATGGCGGTACAGATAGGCGGACAGCGCACTGCGCAGCTCATAGAGACCGTTGTAGGGCACTGTGGCAAGGATGGCGGCATTGCGCTCGGACAGCACCGTGCGCATGAGCTTTGACCATGTGGCAAACGGAAAATGCTCCACGGAGGAACGGTTTGCCTTGAAATCCAGCACTCGGGGCGGAACTGTTTCCTCCTGCCGCGTCAGCACTTTCGAGTCGAACGGCCGGGCCGCTTCGTGGAACGGTACCGGCTCAACCAGATCATTGACAAAAAACCCTCTGCCGGTCTCACCGTGGATGTAGCCCTCCAAAACCAACTGGGCATAAGCATTTTCCACGGAAGTGACGCTGATATTCTGTTCACGGGCGAGCAGGCGCTTGGAGGGGAGGCGTTCCCCGGCCGAAAACTTCCCACTTAAGATATCCTCGCGGATACATTGATACAGGTAATCATAGATCGTGCGGTCGCCGCGGTCTTTCATGGAATAATTCGGCATGGTGTTCTCCTGACTGACATGATTGATATAAAATTATCGAAAGGTCAGTTTTATGGTAACACATAAATTGTTTTCTGAAAACACTTATGTTAAACTCCCGTCTTTGACAGTTAGTACAGTCAAAGAATCGCTCCAAGCCTTGAAATTGGT
>JAJQBM010000212.1:0-2399 GCA_021203285.1 Clostridiales bacterium
GCCTTCGCGTCGAAGTCTCCGTAAGCGCTGGATTTCGTCTCAGCTAAAAACGCCCCTACAAAAGTTGCTGAAAATATATGCATAATATCTACTGTATCCTGTGCAAACATATTGGCTGGTTTATGATAAATGGAAAATTCTCTTCGCATTTTCCTCGCTCACAGCGATAACTTCTTCCGGAGAGATCCCCTTCAGGCGCGCGATTTCTTCCGCCACGTAAATGATCCGGTCGGAGGAGTTGCGCTTCCCGCGAAACGGAGTCGGCGCCATATACGGGCAGTCTGTCTCCAGAACGATGTGCTCCAGCTGGACAGCCGCCGCCGTCTCCTTGGCTTTCCGGGCGTTTTTGAAGGTCACGACTCCGCCCAGACCGATATGGTATCCCAGCTTCACATATTCCATCGCCATCTCCGGGGAATAGGCATAGCAGTGGATGATCCCGCCCAGACCGCGCCCGTGCGCCGCGATCAGATCGAATGTATCCTGTGCAGCCTCCCGGCTGTGTACCAGAATGGGCAATCTGACCGCGCGGGCCAGCTCCATCTGTCGGACAAAGCAGTCCTGCTGCACCTCTCTCGGCTCTACATCCCAATGGTAATCCAGACCGATCTCGCCGATGGCAACGACTTTCGGGTTCGTCTCTGCCGTCCGGCGCATCCAATCCAGAAAGTCTTCGCTCAGAGCGCCCACCTCATCCGGATGAAGGCCCACCGCCGCGTAGACAAAATCGTACTGCCCCGCCAGTTCCACACTGGCGCGGCAGCCCGCAGGGGACGCTCCCACATTCACGATTGTGCCCACATTACGGTCACGCATACCGGAAAGCAGGGCATCCCGATCCATATCAAACTGTTCGTCATCATAATGCGCGTGTGTGTCAAAAATCATCGGATCTCTGCTCCCGTCGGCATCTCACGCTCCGGCGCCACCAGTGCCAGATTACCTTCCGCGTCCTCCGCGCAGAGCAGCATGCCCTCAGACAGGACGCCTGCCAGCTTAGCCGGTTTTAAATTCACCAGCACCATCACCTTTTTGCCGACCATCTCCTCCGGCGTATAGTATTTCCTGATGCCGGAGACAATCTGCTTCGTCTGACTGCCGATCTTTACCTGCGAGCAGAGCAGCTTTTTCGACTTTTTCACCGCTTCGCAGGCGATGATCTCGCCCACCTGAAACTGCATTTTTTCGAACTCCTCAAAGGTAATCTCTTCCTTCGCCTCAATATCAATCCCTTCGGTTTCCGCATCTGTTTTCTCTGCACCGTCTCCGGATTCCGCTGCCGCAGCCGGGTGAAGCGCCTCCACCTTCTGCATCACCTCGTCAAGCTTCAGCCGCTCAAAAAGGATTTTCGGCGTATCTGTCACTCGGATCCCGTTTTCCCGCAGCCCGAAGGTCGCCAGATCCTCATAATCGCGCTTGCCGTCGTTCAGCATGGCAAGAATTTTCTCCGCCGTCTGCGGCATAAACGATGAAATCAGGTTCGCGCCAATGCTGATGCTCTCCACCAGATTGTAGAGCACCGTCGCCAGGCGATCCTGCGTCGCCTCGTCCTTCGCCAGCACCCACGGCATCGTCTCGTCAATATATTTGTTGCATCTCTTGAAAAGGACAAAGACCTCGGAGATGGCATCCGCCACCCGCAGCTCTGCCATTTTCGCAGCGGCCCTGTCTCTGGCGCCCGTGACAACCTCTTTTAACTGAGCATCCACTGGTTCCTCTGTCTTTTTGTCCGTGACAACCCCGCCGAAATATTTTTTGCTCATGGAAATCGTGCGGTTCACAAGATTACCCAGCGTGTTGGCCAGATCGGAGTTCATCCGCTCCACCATCAGTTCCCATGAGATCACGCCGTCATTGTCAAACGGCATCTCGTGCAAGACAAAATACCGCACCGCATCCACACCGAACATATCGACCAGCTCATCCGCATAGAGCACATTTCCCTTGGATTTGCTCATTTTCCCCTCACCCTGCAGCAGCCATGGATGGCCGAACACCTGCTTCGGCAAAGGCAGATCCAGCGCCATGAGGAAAATCGGCCAGTAGATGGTATGGAAACGAATGATATCCTTCCCGATCAAATGAAGATCCGCCGGCCAGTTCTTCTGAAAAAGCGCCGAGGAATCCCCATCAGCGTCATAGCCGATCTTCGTGATATAGTTGGTCAGCGCGTCCAGCCAGACATAGACCACATGCTTCGGGTCAAAATCTACCGGAATCCCCCATTGAAAGGAGGTTCGGGACACGCACAGATCCTGAAGTCCCGGCAGGAGGAAATTGTTCATCATCTCATGTTTCCGCGCCGGGGGCTGGATAAACTCCGGATGTGTGTTGATATGCTCAATGAGCCGATCCGCATATTTGCTCATACGGAAGAAATAGGCTTCCTCCTTCGCCGG
>JAJQBM010000212.1:2409-3744 GCA_021203285.1 Clostridiales bacterium
GTCCGGGCATTTGCCGTCCACTAGCTGCGATTCCGTAAAAAAGGACTCACATGGCGTGCAGTACAGACCTTCATAATATCCCTTGTAAATATCACCCTGCTCATAGAGACGACGGAAAATCTTCTGCACCTGCGCCTCGTGATCCGCATCCGTCGTGCGGACAAAGCTGTCATAGGAGGTATTCATCAGATCCCAGATGCCCTTCACCTCACCCGAAACCTCATCCACATACTCCTTCGGCGTGACCCCGGCAGCCTCCGCCTTCAGCTCGATCTTCTGTCCGTGCTCATCGGTGCCCGTCTGGAAATATACCTCGTAGCCCTCCTGCCGTTTAAAGCGGGCAATTGCGTCCGCCAACACGATCTCATAGGTGTTGCCGATATGCGGCTTTCCCGACGTGTACGCGATCGCTGTCGTCATATAAAACTTTCCCTTGCATGTCTTACACATTTCCCAAATCTCCTGATCTATACAAAATTAGCTGTAATTATGCAGAACCAAATATCCGCACAAACAAAGCTCCCGTCCCCGCAAGGACGAGAGCAATATCATCAACAGTTATTCTTCTGTCTTCTCCGGCTCCGCTTCGCCCTCCGCGGATTCCTCTGCCGCAGCATCCTCTGTCTCTTCTGTTTCTTCTACAGCCTCATCCGCCGCCTCTTCGGCCGCTTCCGTCTCCTCTGCGGTCTCCTCCGTATCGTCGTCAACGACCTCACACTCGACAACCTCTTCCTCACACTTCGCTCCGCAGTTCCCGCAGAACTTCGCGTTCGGCGCAACCGGGTGCCCGCAGTCCGGACATCTCTTGATTCCGCGAAGGTCGCCCTTCGACGCCTTCAGCTCGCCGATCTCCTCAAAGGCTGCCTTAATCGCCGCGATGCGGTCCTCATACTCGCCGTTCACATCATCCCGATGATCATGATAATACGCCTTTCCGAGCTCGCGGTACATCTTCTGAATCGCACCCTCGCGCTCCTTAATATCAGCGGAGATCTTCGCCGTATCCTTCAGCTCTTTCGCTTTTGCCATCCCGTCCTTGCCCGCAGCCGAGATCGTATTTCCAATTCTGTTAAAAAAATCCATACTCGCCATAACATTTACCCCTTCCTTCTTTGATTCACCCAAAAGCGCATCGCGCTACTTGTTTTATTATACCCTATTTACCATTTTACGCCAAGTTCGGGAATATAAAAAACCATTAAATTCACTCACATTCCGCTCGTTTTCGATACGCCGGAATGGACTGCACAGAGAGGCATGCAGGTAAACCGGCACTTTCCCGGGACATAATACCTATCTCACACAGATATACACCATATATACCACATAGAGGAC
>JAJQBM010000093.1 GCA_021203285.1 Clostridiales bacterium
AAAAACTTTTTAATTTTTTTATTGTCTACTTGACGGGAAGCACACCAAAATCAAGTGTTTCTCCAAAGAATCTTTTCCTGTTTTTACACGGCCGTCCGATCATTCATTTTGGTAAAGGAGGCTTATATGATTTTATCCGAAAAGCATCAGATGATGCGCAGGCTGTATCGGCAGTTCGCTGAAACAGAATTTACGACCGAACTGACAGACCGTCTGGAGGAAACCGGTGAATTCGACTGGGACATCCACAGAAAGATGTCGAAATACGGATTTATGGGCGTGAAAATTCCGGTCGAATACGGCGGACAGGGCGGCGACTCCCTCGCCTATGCGCTGCTTGTGGAAGAGTTTGCACGGGTCAGCCCCGTTCTCTCCATCGACGCCAATACTTCCAATTCCTTGGGCGGCGGTCCTCTTCTCCTGTGCGGGAATGAGGAACAGAAACAGAAATATCTCACTCCGACCGCAAAGGGCGAAAAGATGATCGCCGTTGCCCTTACGGAGCCGGGCGCCGGTTCTGATGCCGGCGGCACGCAGACGACCGCCGTGCAGGATGGGGATTATTTTATCCTAAACGGCCGCAAGACATTTATCTCCGGCGCGCCGTTCGCAGACTACTGCATCGTCTATGCAAAAACCGATCCCACCCAGAAAGGCAGCCGCGGAATTTCCATGTTCATTGTTGACATGACGCTTCCCGGTGTCAGCTGCGGCAAGCCGGAAAACAAAATGGGTATCAAAGGTTACCCCACCAGCGATGTCATTCTGGAGGATGTCCGCGTCCACAAGAGCGACCTGCTCGGCCCTCTGCACAAGGGATTCGCGGTTGCCATGCAAACGCTGGACGGAGGACAGCTCGGCATGGCTGCTCAGGCAGTCGGCATTGCCCAGGGCTGCCTGGATGAGTCCATCAAATACACCAAAGAGCGCAAGCAGTTCGGCCGCCCGATCGCGAACTTTCAGGCAATCAGCTTCATGATTGCGGACATGGCGACAGAGCTGGAGGCAGCGCGTGAGCTGGTCTACAGCGCGGCAGAGTTAAAGGACGCCGGAAGCCCGGAGACAAGCAAGCGCTGTGCTATGGCGGAATACTACGCCGCGGAGGCATGCAACCGCATCGCCTACAAGGCAGTTCAGATTCACGGCGGTTACGGATATATCAAAGAATATAAGGTGGAGCGTCTCTACCGCGACGCCCGCATTACCTCCATCTATGAGGGCACCCGTCAGGGACAGCAGCTCGTCATCTCCGGCAGCCTGCTCAATTAAGAGAAAGGAGCCTTGACTATGAATATTATTGTTTGTGTAAAACAGGTCCCGGACACCGCCGGGAAAGTTGCGGTAAAGCCGGACGGCACGATGGACCGTGCTTCCATGCCGACCATCATCAACCCGGATGATATGAACGCCGTTGAGGCTGCCCTGCAGCTGAAGGATGTTTACGGCTGCCGTGTTATCGCAGTCAGCATGGGACCGTTCCCGGCCATGGATATGTTGAAGGAATTAAAAGCGATGGGTGTAGACGAGGGCGTTCTGATCTCCGGACGCGAGTTCGGCGGTTCGGACACATTCGCCACCAGCCAGATCATCGCCGCGGCCATCCGCGAGATCGGCATTGAGGAGGACGGCATTATCCTCTGCGGCCGCCAGGCCATCGACGGCGACACCGCGCAGGTCGGCCCCCAGATCGCGGAAAAGCTGCATATTCCGCAGATCGCTTACGTTACGGATATCAGGCTGGAGGACGGCATTCTCACCTGCAAGCGCATGCTTGAGGATGGGTATATGGTCATTCAGGCAAAAACGCCCTGCCTGCTGACCTGCATCAAGGAGCTGAACACGCCCCGCTATATGACCGTAAAGGGAATTCTGGACTGCGATAAGGAGCCCATCGTTGTCATGGATTACGAGCGCCTGAAGGATAACCCGCTGATCGAATCGGATACGATCGGCCTGAAGGGTTCCCCGACCAATGTATTTCGTTCTTTCTCGCCGCCGGTCAAGGATTCCGGGCAGATGCTGGAAGGAGATCCGAAGGATACGATTCCGTCCCTGTTTGCCACACTGGCTGCCAAACACATCATCTAGGAGAAAGGAGAAAAACTATGTCTACCTATAATAACAAAGATATCGACGCCTTTCGCGGCGTATGGGTTTTCTGCGAACAGCGCGGCGGCGCACTGATGCCCACGGACTTCGAGTTGATCTCCGAAGGCCGCAAGCTGGCGGATGAGCTGGATACCGAGCTGTGCGGCGTTCTGCTGGGTGATGCAGTGGAAGGAATTGCAAAGGAGCTCGGCGGATACGGTGCCGACAAAATCTATGTCTGCGAGGATCCGCTTCTGAAGGATTACACGACAGACGCTTATACAACCGTCATCTGCCATCTGGTACAGGAATACCGGCCGGAAGCGCTTCTGATCGGGGCCACCAACATCGGCCGTGATCTCGGCCCGCGCCTCGCAGCGCGCCTCCATACCGGTCTCTGCGCGGACTGCACCAACCTGAATGTCAACACGGAAAAATATATCGAATTTCTCGCTGAGAACTCTACGCTGAACACAGATACCATACCGATCGTGGAAGGAGCCCGGGGACTGAAAATGACGCGCCCCGCCTTCGGCGGACACCTGATGGCCACCATCATCTGCCCCAGCTTCCGCCCGCAGATGGCCACGGTACGGCCGGGCGTCATGAAAAAAGCACCCTTCGACGCGGCAAAGGCGGAGGCCTGCGCCATCGTCAAACCGGACTTTACCCTGGCCGAAGGTGACCTGACAACCAAAGTGCTTGAGGTTGTAAAAGAGACGCGCGCCATGGTAGATCTGACCGGAGCAGAGGTCATCGTCACCGTCGGATTCGGCATCAGCAAAGACCACGAGAAAGCCATCTCCATGGCAGAAGAGCTCGCGGACATCCTCGGCGGTGTTCTCGGCGCTTCCCGCGCGGTCGTCGATGCCGGATGGCTGACCGCGGATCATCAGGTCGGCCAGACCGGAAAAACCGTCCGCCCGAAGATCTACATCGCTCTCGGCGTCTCCGGCGCCATCCAGCACAAAGCCGGAATGCAGGACAGCGAGCTGATCATCGCCGTAAATAAAAACGCCTCCGCACCCATCTTTGAGTGCGCAGACTACGGAATCGCCGACGACCTGTTCAAGGTACTCCCCCTGATGATCGAATCAGCAAAGCAATATAAGTAAACCTTCCTTTATATTATGCCGCTGCCCCTGCTGTAAAGCAGAGGCAACGGCGATTTTTCGTTTCAAAGCACCGCCCGGTATTTATCCTGATCAGCCTCCGGAATCTTCAATGCTTCCATGGCCTGTTCAGCCGTGAGCGTCAGTGTTTCCATAAGACTCCGGATGCTCTCAAGCGTAGCATCATTGTGTCCTTCTAGTTTTCCTTCCTGCTTGCCTTCACAATAAATCGTCTTCGCCTCGTATTCCAATATCTTACCGCCCATGACAGACCTCACTCCCTCCTTTACCGTCTCATACCGCGCCGCAAGATGTTCGACCACTTTCGTCGACATCTCAAGAATCACTTTTCTATAGTATGCGCTGAGCTGTCCCTGTTCCACCGGCGTGTCCAGCTGCTCCACAATTCCGGCATACTCATCTCTCAGCAATGCCAGCTTTTCCGCATCCGCCTCATACTCCGCAAGCTTCCTGTCATATGTAAAAATATAAAACGGGATCAGGAACAGCAGCTTCTTTTCGAA
>JAJQBM010000130.1 GCA_021203285.1 Clostridiales bacterium
CTGGATATCTACGCGGTTTATGCACAGGAGGATTACTCCACGGCGGCGGAGATGCTGGCGGAGATCGACACAGAACAGTTGGATGAGGATGGGCAGCAGCTCTATGACGACATGTACACCGCGATGCAGTCGGTCGTCATGGATGAAGCATGGGAGGAGGGGCTTTCTCTCTATGTGGACAAGGATTATGAGACGGCGGTTGAGAAGTTCCTGACGATCGCGGAGGCGGATCCATCTTACGGGGATGGAGAGGTCGATTATTATCTGGCCTTCGCCTACAATTACCTCGGAGATTATGAGAATGCTCTGAAGTGGTTCCAGATCACACTGGAAAATACCACCGACAGCGAGATGACCAGCACCTCCACCAGCATGTCGGAGGATCTGATTGCAAGAGGATATTCCGCGGCGGAATAGGGACATTCAGTACAAAACAGAAGATGATAAGATACGAAAGACGTCATTTCCACAGAGAAAAGACGTCTTTTTCTGTGCAAAAAAATCAGGAAATGGAAGGATGGAGGAGAAAAACATGGAGTGTGAGTACAGGATCAACGGCATGGAGCTATCCATTGTCCTGCCGCGGGAGCTGGATCATCATGTGGCGGACGGGATCCGGCAGGAGGCAGACCTGCTGGTGGACACCTACAATATCCGGCGGGTGATTTTTGATTTTTGCAGAACTGAGTTTATGGACAGCTCCGGCATCGGGGTGATTCTCGGGCGTTATCGGAGCATGAAATTCTCCGGCGGGCAGATACGGGCGGTCAATGTAACCTCCCGGTCGGAGCAGATTTTAAAAATGTCAGGGCTGGAGTCCATTATAGACAGTCAGGAAGGAGTCGGATATGGAGCAGGAAATCAGGGCGGAGCATGACAGCACGCCGAAGAAAAAACTGGTCAACGAGATGCAGATTGTGTTTGAGGCAAAGTCGGAAAACGAGGGCTTTGCCCGGACTGCGGTGGCGGCCTTCGCCGCACCGCTCAATCCCGCATTGGACGAGCTGGCAGATATCAAAACCGCAGTCTCGGAGGCGGTGACCAACTGCGTGATTCACGGCTATGAGCTGGGACCGGGGAAAATTTTTCTCGACGCCGCGATCTGGGAGCGCACGCTGGTCGTGGCAGTCACCGATGAAGGGCGGGGGATTGCGGACATCAAAAAGGCGATGGAGCCGATGTTCACCACACGGCCGGAGCTGGAGCGGTCCGGGATGGGATTCTCATTTATGGAAGCGTTTATGGACGCCGTGGAAGTGGAGTCCGCGCCGGGGCGCGGCACCCGCGTGGTCATGCAGAAAGAGATCCGATAGACGATGTGTGTCAGCTCATATGCCGAAAACCGGGTGACTGCGGAGGAAAAGGATTACATAAATCAGAATCATGCATTTCGGGAAGCGGTTCGCCGGGCGCAGGAGGGCGACCGGAATGCGAGGGATGAACTGGTGCAAAACAACATCGGGCTGGTCCGGAGCATTGTGTATCGTTTTCGGAACCGGGGGTATGAGGCGGAGGATCTGTTTCAGGTGGGCTGCATCGGGCTGATCAAGGCGATCGATCACTTTGACCTGTCCTATGAGGTTCGGTTTTCCACCTATGCGGTGCCGCTTATTACCGGGGAGATCCGCCGCTTTTTGCGGGATGACGGGATGCTGAAGGTGAGCCGCACTTTAAAACAGCAGGCGTTCGCGGTGAGCCGCGCGGCGGAGCAGTGGAGGAATGTCCATGGCCGGGAGGCTACGCTGGAGGAGCTTTCTAAGCAGACCGGGCTCCCCGCGGAGGATATTGTGCTGGCGATTTCCGCCAATGCGGAGGTGGACTCGCTTTATCGCCGGATGCCGGGGGATGCCGGCCGGGAGATTACGCTGCAGGAGCAGATCTGCGATGAGAAAAACGAGATCGAGATGCGCCTCAACCATGTCTTTCTGGAGCAGGCGCTGGCTGCGCTCACGAAGGAGGAACGCCAGTTGATCAGCCTGCGGTATTTTCACGGGAAAACCCAGACGGAGACGGCGAAAACACTGGGCATGACGCAGGTTCAGGTCTCCAGGAAAGAAAAACAGCTTCTTTTGAAAATGCGTGCGATGGAATAAAAATAAAAATCGGCATAGAAATCAGGAAGATGGTCATACTAAGAGCAGAATTTCCGCATGGTAATCGGAATCAGAAGAAAAAAGGAGAATGCGATATGTGTTTTAAAATGTGCAGAAAATGCTGCGGGACAATTCTGTTCGCCGCGCTTGTGGGCGGGGTTGTCTATTATCTGAAAAGTCAAAATGAAAAGGGTGAGGAGATGGGGTGCGTGATCGCCCGGAACTTGAAAGAGAAGAAGGACAAGTTTGTGGGAGCCTGCGACGGTGTGAAGGAACAGACGGCGGACATGGCTTCCGAGGTAAAGCATGCCGCGGGCGTCTCCGCGGAGGAAGTGAAGCGGGGATTTCAGACCGCGGGAGAGACCGTGAAGGCTGGAATGCAGGATACCGGTCATGCGATGAAAACTGCGGCGGAAAATATTCGTGAAGATATGGGAACGATCAAAAAGACCGCGGATTCTCTCTTTGAGGGCGGAGACCACGCATGAGCGGTGCAGGCCAGACATTATATCTTAAGCCGGAGCAGAGCAGTGTCGTGCGGGAGCGCGCGGTCCGGCTGGAGGATGTGGCCAGGATGGAGTGCAGCGATATCGGGATTCTGAGAAAAGTAAAGCAGATGGAGCTCTGCCGGTTCACAGAGAAAAGCGGCGCGCGCCGTGTTTTCTCTGTCCTTGATATCATCGGACAGATTCATGAGACCTGTCCCGCGCTGGAGATCGTGAATCTCGGCGCGCCGGATTTTGTGGTCTGTTATGAGCCGGATCTGGAAAGAAAAGGCGTGCAGTATGCCAAGACGGCGCTTTTGTGCATCGTGCTGTTTTTCGGCGCGGCGTTTACGATTATGACCTTCATTCAGGATGTTGCCGTGGGCGAGGTGTTTGACCGTTTTTATCTGCGCGTGACGGGTGTCTCTGCGGCGGGCGTTACACCGCTGGAGATCAGCTTTTGCGTCGGGCTGGCCGCCGGAATCATGATTTTTTACAATCATATCGGGCGAAAAAAGCTCACCGACGATCCGACGCCGATTCAGGTGGAGATGCGCAAGTACGAGCAGGATGCGGATAATACGTATATTGAAACGGAAAATCGGAGAGGGAGAGACTGATGTGGATCGCGGGGATTGTTTTGGCCGCCTTGGGGCTGATCTGTGGTTTTGCCGTCGCGGCAGGGACATTTGCATTGATCGCGAGTCTGGGATTGATCCCGCGGATGGCGGGCAAGACCAGCGTCGCCGCGCATGTGATCGCGCTGGAGAACGCGGTGATTTTCGGCGGGATCTTCGGAGCCGTGATCGAGATATGCGGGGAGATCCCGCTCAGACTGGGGGTCTGGTTTGCGGTGGTGTACGGAGGATGCGCCGGGATCTTCGCCGGGTGCCTGTCTGTGGCGTTGGCGGAGGTTTTGCATGTGTTTCCAATCCTGTTTCGGAGGGTGAGGCTGAAGACAGGGCTGAATCTGCTGGTGTTTTTGTTCGCGGTCGGGAAGGCGGTCGGGGCGTTTTACTATTTTGCGGTGTTGTTTCGATAAAAAAGTTTGAAGAGGTACAGACGGCTGCGTCGAACTTCATTTATATATTTTCAGGCAACCGGGGTAACGCTTCGACAAACTAATCGCTAACTGCGACT
>JAJQBM010000228.1 GCA_021203285.1 Clostridiales bacterium
GAACAGAACCGTGCCCTCATACCGGTTCAGCGCGGACTCCTGAATCTCTCTGGAGGGGATATCCAAATGGTTGGTCGGCTCATCCAGAATCAGGAGGTTGGCCTCGGACAGCATCAGTTTCGCGAGGGAGAGCCGCCCGCGCTCCCCGCCGCTCAGGTCACCGACCCGCTTAAACACATCATCCTCCGTAAAAAGGAAGGCCGCCAGCACGGAACGGATCCGCGTCTGGGTCAGAGAAGGATAGTCATCCGCAATCTCCTCCATCAGCGTTTTCTCCATGTGGAGCTCCTGCTGTTCCTGATCATAATAGCCGATTTTTACATTGGAGCCGAGGCGAAATGTCCCCGAGTCCGCCTTCACAACGCGGTTTAAGATTTTCAGTATCGTCGTCTTGCCCGTTCCGTTCGCACCGATGAGCGCGACGCGCTCCCCGCGCTTCACCTCAAAGGAAATCTCCCGAAACAACGTATTTTCGCCATACGCTTTGGAGAGATTCTCCACGGTCAGAACATCATTTCCGCTGACAACGGAGGGCGCCAATGTCAGATTCATCTCTGACTTTTCCTCCTGCGGCTTTTCGAGCACCTCAACCTTTGACAGCATTTTTTCCCGGCTCTCCGCCCTGCGAATAGATTTCTCGCGGTTGAAGGATTTCAGCTTTTCTATGACCTCCTCCTGACGGTGAATCTCCCGCTGCTGGTTATACCATGCGCGCAGACGCTCCTCCCGGACCTTTGCCGCCTTCTCTGCATAGGCAGAATAATTTCCGGCGTAGGCGGCAGAGCGATGAAGGCTGATCTCCACAACCTTCGTCACCACCTTATCCATAAAATAGCGGTCATGGGAAACCAGCATCACCGCGCCCTTGTAATTCAGCAAAAACGTCTCAAGCCAGCGGATGGACTCAATATCCATATGATTGGTCGGCTCATCCAGAAGAATGAGATCCGGCCGCGTTACCAGAAGGCGCGCCAGACAGACGCGCGTCTTTTGTCCGCCGGAAAGCTGCGCACAGCACTTCCCGAAATCCTCCTCCGCGAAGCCGAGTCCCTTTAAGACTCCGGAGACCTCGCTCGCACAGGAGTATCCGTCCTTCGCCGCAAAGGTGTCCAGCAGCCGGTGATAGCGCTCCATCAGGGCGTCAAGCTCTTCACCGGAAAGCGCGCGCATTTCCTCCTCCATGGAACGGATCTGCGACTCCATATCGACAATGTCGCGCTTTGCCTCCATGACCTCCTCATAGATCGTCCGGCGCCCCTCAAAATCCTGATGCTGCGCCAGATACCCGATCGTCCGGTCCTTCGCAAACGTCACGAGTCCCTCGTCCGGAGCAAGCTCTCCCATGATAATTTTTAAAAGTGTGGATTTCCCCGCGCCGTTGATGCCGACGATGGCAACCTTTTCGTACTCCTCCACATGAAACGAGACCTGCTTTAAAACGGCATCCGTCCCGAACGATTTGGTTATGTGCTGACAGTCTAGAATCATAATCGCATCCTGCTTTACGCTTCACATTATGATGCATGTGTGAAAACGCATTCAACCGAGGCACATCAAAGTGCCCTTCTTTGAATCGTTTCTCACACATGCATCTACGATACTGTTATTTCATTACATTCTTCTTATAGATACATCTGCTCCAGAGTTTCGCGGACGGCTTTGATGAAATCCAGACTGTTCAGGACAACAGGATCCGGCATCGTCGTGATCAGCGCCAGATCTTTGGTCATTTTCCCGGATTCGATCGTGTCGATGCACGCCTTTTCCAGATTGTCCGCAAAACGCATGAGCTCCGGAATGTCATCCAGCTCACCACGTTTGCGCAGCGCACCGGTCCACGCAAAGATCGTGGCGACGGAGTTGGTCGATGTCTCCTCCCCGGCCAGATGCTTGTAATAATGGCGCATAACGGTTCCGTGAGCCGCCTCATACTCGTAGACACCGGAGGGAGAAACCAGAACCGATGTCATCATGGCAAGAGATCCGCAGGCGGAGGAAATCATGTCGCTCATCACATCTCCGTCATAGTTCTTGCAGGCCCAGATAAATCCGCCCTCCGCCTTCATGACGCGGGCCACCGCGTCATCGATCAGCGTGTAGAAATAGGTGATCCCCGCCTCTTTGAAACGATCTTCATACTCATCTGCAAATATTTCTTCAAAAATATCCTTAAAGGTGTGATCATATTTTTTGGAAATCGTATCCTTTGTGGCAAACCAGAGATCCTGCTTTGTATCCAGCGCATAGTTGAAGCAGCTTCTGGCAAAGCTCTCGATGGAGCGATTCAGGTTATGCTGTCCCTGCACCACCCCTGCAGAGGTAAAATCATGTACCAGCGCGCGGCTCTCCGTCCCGTCCTCCGCCGTATAGACAAGCTCCACCTTGCCCGGTCCCGGAATCACCATCTCATTCGCCTTGTATACATCACCGTAGGCATGACGGGCGATTGTGATCGGTTTTTTCCAGTTTTTCACACAGGGCTCGATCCCCTTCACCTGAATGGGCGCGCGGAAAACGGTTCCGTCCAGAATCGCGCGGATCGTACCGTTCGGGCTCTTGTACATCTCCTTTAAATCGTACTCTTTCACGCGGGCAGCATTCGGTGTGATGGTTGCGCACTTGACACCCACCCCGTACTTCTGCGTCGCATTGGCAGCCTCGACGGTCACCCGGTCATCCGTCTCATTGCGGCGTACCAGACCGAGGTCATAGTATTCCGTATTCAGATCGATAAACGGAAGCAGGAGCTCGTCCTTGATATACTGCCAGAGGATTCTGGTCATCTCATCTCCGTCCATCTCGACAATCGGTGTCTTCATTTTTATTTTTTCCATGGGGTGTGCCTTCCTTTCTGGTGGTCTCTGATTCCGGCATCATCATACGCTCATGACACTTTTTTTGTCAAGAGGCGGAAACATGGACCGGCCTCCCTCATAGTATGAAGTGTAAATAAATATATGGAGGCTGACAACATGAGTGATTTGGCTGCTACAAACTGCGGATGCGGAAACGAAGGCGGAGGATGCTCCTCCATCCTGTGGATCATCCTTCTGCTCTGCTGCTGCGGGAACAACAACGGTACCTCACTTTTCTCCGGCAACGGCGATAGCTGCGAAGGCCTGCTTTTGATCTGCCTGCTGTGCTGCTGCTGCGGAAACAACAATAACGGCTTCGGCTTCTAAAGTCTGTTTCCATTTCCTCCGCAAAAACCCGGCGTCGAAAACGGCACCGGGTTTTTCTCTTGTATTCTCCTTCTCTTCTTATATAATACAGTATCCTATCATCGTCTGAAAATTCTCTCGCTTCGTTTCCCTTCTCCGTTTGCTGAGATTTTTTCTTCGGTTATTTTTGCAGCGCACTCTCTTCTTCGTTCCTCCTCTTTCTTCTTCATGCACTCCTCGTCAATCTCATAAAAACTGTCGCCGTCATATACAATTCGCCGCATTATTGTCTCCCATCTCTTTTTTATATTCCTGTAATCATTTAGAACCAAACTCTGGTTACATCATAGATTATGAGACTTCAAAGCGCTCTGTGCCGTTCAGGACTTTTGGGATCATATCTCGCCGTGACACGCATAATACGATATAAGGAACCAAAGGTCAGAAATCGGACGCTCGCATCCGTATTGGAGATCGTGGTATGGTGTGCTTCCCGTCAAGTAGACAATAAAAAAATTAAAAAGTTTTTCCTGCC
>JAJQBM010000024.1 GCA_021203285.1 Clostridiales bacterium
TCCGTAATCTTCACCCCGCCGAGCATCCGCGCCAGCTCCGCGATGCTCTCCTTCCGGTCAAGACGACGGATCCGTGAGATGGTGGAGGACGCGTCGGATGTCTTTTCAATCAGAAAATGCGTGTCCGCCATGGCCGCTATCTGGGGAAGATGCGTGATGCAGATGACCTGATGATCCGTTGCGGTAACCTTCATCTTTTCCGCAACCATCTGTGCCGTCCGGCCGCTGATGCCGCTGTCAATCTCGTCAAAGATCAGCGTCTCGATCTCATCGGTTTCCGCGAGCACGGTTTTGAGTGCCAGCATGATCCGCGAGAGCTCCCCGCCGGAGGCGACCGCATCCAGCGGCTTTATGGCCTCCCCCGGGTTGGTGGAAATCAGGAACCGCGCCTCATCCCACCCGTTTGCCGTGTAGTGGTCCAGCCTGTGAAACTCCATCTCCAAACGCACATCCTGAAAATTGAGCGCCTGAAGCGCCTGCTTGATCTCTTTTGTAAAAACATCCGCGGCGGATCGGCGGATTGCGGAGACTTCCCCGGATATCGCTTTCAGCCTCTCCTCCGCCTGCGCAAGATTTTCCTCCAATTGCCTGCGGTATGCGTCGTAATTCGATAGCTTTTCAATCTCCGCCTCCTTCGCCGCCTTCTGCTCCAGTATTTCCGCGATGGTCTTTCCGTATTTGGACTTCAGGTGGTTGATCTGATCCAGCCGCTCCCCGGTCGCCGTGAAAATCTCATCGGAAAAATCCAGCCCGTCCTGATAGGAGGCGAGATCCCGGTTAAAATCGCTGAGCAGGCTGTCGATCTCCTGAAGCTGCTCCGCCAGTGCGGCGGCCTGTTCATCATACTCCGCCACATCCAGCAGCGCCCGGACGCCCCGCCCGGTGCTGTCCGCCGCGTTGGCGGAACCGTCCGCGGTGTATTCCCGGCACGCGGCCGCCGCTTCCAGAATCTTCCTTCCGTGAGAAAGCCGCCGGAACTGCGTTTCCAGCTCCTCATCCTCTCCGGGCACAAGCTGTGCCTCCTCAATCTCACGGATCTCATACTCCAGAAAAGCCAGCTCCCGCTGCTGCTGTTCCCGGTCCAGAGAGGCTTCCTCCAGCCGGCGCCTGCACTCCGTATAATCCCGGTATGCATCAGCCAGAAGGGTCGGCCGATCCCCCAGCTCCTTTTTCGCGTAGGCATCCAGATACCGCATGTGATTCTTTTTGGCCAGAAGTGTCTGGTGTTCATGCTGGCCGTGGATATCGATGAGCAGCGATGCCACACGCTGCATCAGCGCCGCGGATACCGTCTCGGAATTGATCCGGCAGACGCTCCGCCCGGATCTCATGATCTTGCGCGTCATGAGAATCTGTCCGTCCTCCGCAAAAATGTCCATCGCTTCCAACTCACGCTGCTGTTCTTCCCCCACCGAGAATGTCAGCTCCACCAGCGCGTACTCCTCGTTCTCGCGCAGCAGCTCCCGCGGGGCTTTCCCGCCCAGAGCCAGATGAATCGAGCCGATGAGGATCGACTTGCCCGCTCCGGTCTCCCCAGACAGAATATTCAGGCCGGGGCCGAAGCTGACTTCCTCCTCCTCAATCAGGGCCAGATTCTTCACATGAAGGTTACGTAACATGGTCAATTCCTTTCCACTCTCTCATAATCCTTTACTCCGGTGTAGAGTGAGAGAATTCAACGCGGGCACGCTCTCTCACACCTTCTCTGTAACTATGTCAGAAGTTTCCGGAAACGGTCAACCAGCGCCGCGGCCTCCTCCGCGGAGCGCACGGCGCACATCACGGTGTCGTCCCCGGCGATGCTGCCGACGACCTCCGGACAATCCATGGTGTCAACCGCCAGCGCGACCGCCATGGCCATCCCGGATACCGTCCGGAGCACCAGAATATTCTGTGCCATATCGACGGAGAGAACGCTGTCCCGAAACACGCGGTGATACCTGCCGCTCCCCTCATCTTCTCCCCTGTCATTGAGTGCGACATAGACTTTTTTCCCGTCGCCCTGAGAAATCTTGGTCAGCTTCAGCTCCCGTATATCGCGCGATACAGTGGTCTGCGTCACGCAGAACCCCTCACGGTTCAACTGTTCACAGAGCTCCTCCTGCGTCTCCACCGGGCGGCGCCGTATGATTTCCAGAATTTTTGCCTGACGATGTTCTTTCATGATTGGAATTTGCTCCTCAGTATCTGCAGGAAGCTCAACTGGTTCACCTTCATCACCTGTGCGGAGACCGCTGCTTTCCGGATGCGGATGCGTTCCCCCACCTTCAGGGTGACAAAATGATCCCCGTCAAACGTCACCTCCGCCTCCTCGTCCCGCTCCAGCCGGCGCTTGGACAGCATGACTTCAATCTGCGCGTCCGCGCCCACCACGATACTCCGCGTCGTAAAGGACTGCGGGTTGATGGGGGTGATCAGCAGCAGCTCCGTCCGCGGGTCGACAATCGGTCCTCCGGCGGATAGGCTGTATCCGGTGGAACCGGTGGGGGTGGAGATGATCATCCCATCCGCACTGTATGTCGTCAGATATTCTCCGTTGACCGTGAGGATCAGATTGATCAGTTGTGCGCCGCCGGAACGGTGAATGACGATATCGTTGAGGGCAGACGCCGGTTCCGCGGACGCTTCCTCATCCGGTCCGGTTCCCTCGATCATCATCCGCTTTTCCACCTCATAGCGATCCTCGAACAGGCCGTCGATCGCTGCATACACGGTCGTCATATCCAACTCGCACAGATAGCCCAGCGTTCCGAGATTGACGCCGATCAGCGGAATCTCCATCCGGGCCATATCTCTTGCGGCCCGGACCAGCGTCCCGTCTCCGCCGAGGACAATGATGCAGTCCGTCTCCACATCCGCCGCGCCGAGCGCCCAAAGGCCGCGGCGGCTCCACTCGGATTTGTTGCTCACATAGAAGCTGCTCTGTCCGCCCTTCGACTCGATATAATCCTGAATCGAACGGGTGACGGAGAGATCGCGGTCCCTGTGTTCATTTGTGATAATAAAAAAACGGTTCATATATCAATCCAGCTCTGCGTGCGCAGCCGCCACCACAGCCGCCGCATCAAGCCGATCCCCCTCTTCTCCTGTCCCGGTTTTCTGAATGTGAAGCAGATACTCGATATTTCCCTCCGGCCCCTTGATCGGGGAGAAATCCAGATGAAGTGCCGAAAACCCGATCTCCCGCACAAAGGAGAGAATCTGCTCCACCACCTCCAGATGCACCTTCGGGTCGCGGACCACACCCTTTTTCCCAACCTTCTCCCTTCCGGCCTCAAACTGCGGCTTGATCAGGCAGACCATCTGTGCATCGTCCCGGAGCAGCTCCCGCGCCTCGCCGAGCACCTTTGTCAGAGAAATAAACGAGACATCAACGGAGGCAAAATCGAGCGCCTCCCCGATATCCTCCGGCTTCACATAGCGAATATTCGTTTTCTCCATACAGACGACGCGCGGATCCTGACGGAGCTTCCACGCAAACTGCCCGTATCCCACATCCACGGCATACACCTTTGCCGCGCCGTTTTGCAGCATGCAGTCTGTAAATCCGCCGGTGGAGGAGCCGATATCCATGCAGATTTTTCCGGACAGGTCAAGGCCAAACTGCACCATGGCCTTTTCCAGCTTTTTCCCGCCCCGGCTGACATATTTCTGCGTGTTCCCGCGGACCTCAATGCTGCCCGTCTCCT
>JAJQBM010000185.1 GCA_021203285.1 Clostridiales bacterium
GTCCTGAATAGTTTCGTGATTTTTATTTTACAATAAATTCATTTAATTGTAAAATAAAATGATACAAGGGACAAAAGGTCAGAAATCGAATGCTTGCATGCGGATTTCTGACCTTGGGGACCGCAAAAACACGAGAAAGTAGCAAATTTGACTGGTTTTAGTCAAATTTAGCGGATTTCGAATGTTTTTCGGATTGCGAAAACGGGTTTTGTGGAGCAATCCGGAGTATCATTCCTTTTTGCGGTCTTAAATATATGATTACAGAGGAAATTTCAGATGAAAAAGATAACAGCTGTATTACTTAGCTTTATATTGGCCATTTCGCTGCTGGCGGGCTGCGCGGCGGGACCCTCTTCCGAGGCGTTAGAAGAGTCAGACTCCCGGGCTGAACTGGAGGTCTGGATGTGCTATGACCGGAATGTGCCTGGTTCCTACTATGTGTTTTTGTGGGATACCCTGGCGGAGGAGTATGGGTATACAGTGAATGTAAAGACATATTCCCAGCAGGAGATTGAGGATAAACTGCAGATGGCCATGGCCTGCAATGAACTGCCGGATATTTTTATGGTTCCGGGCGGCTCGTATCCGGAGACGTTGTTTGCATCCGGAGCCTGTCTCCCTCTGGATGAATATCTGCGCCAGGCTGATTTTAAGGAAGAGTACACGCTTCCCTATACAGACGGCACAAATTACCTGATCCCCTGCCTGCCGGAGAGTTATGCCGTGGTCTATTATGATGAGAGCCTGATGGATGAGATGGGCCTCTCTGTGCCGGAGAACTGGGGGGATCTGGTGGAACTGGTGCAGACGGTTCAGGCTTATAATGCAGAAAACGGCACGGATTACGCGGCGATCGAGATGGGAATGAAGGATAGCTGGATGGGAGCACTGTTTTACTGCATGCTGGCGGAGCAGCTGGATCCGGCTCTCTACAGCGACCTTGCGGAGGGATTGGCAGACGAGGCAACGCAGCAGGAGGATGCCGCCAGACAGCTTATGGGGGAAGCTGCAGGATATCTGCAGGAATTGATGGAACTGGATGCTTTCCCGGAGGACTATATGGAAATCGGAGAAGCGGAAGCAGTAAAGAATTTCATCAACCATGATGCGGTTCTGATGGTTCACCAGGCCTCGCTTGTCTACCATCTGATCCAGAATATGGGGGCGGACGGTTTTTTGGTGGAGTCCTTTCCGGAGGTGAGCGATGCGTCCGACGGCTCTTCTCTGCTGGAACTGAATCACACATACACCCCGGGGCTTGCGGTCAGTGCCCGTTCCGGCTATGCGGATGAGGCGGCGGAGCTTTGCCTGGAGTTTGCAAAGCGGGTGAATGAGATTAATGTGGAAGAGTATAACTACCTCAATATGATGAACACGGAGTATGAGTCGCAGTCGTCTTCGTCAGAAAATGTGGAACGGATCCACACGCTGACCAGCCTGGCGGAAGCCGAAAGCGGTTTTCTCTATGCCGCTCTGCCGCAGGAGACGGGAAATACCTGGGGCAATATGATCAAGCGGTTTCTTGCCGGAGAGGTCAGTGCGGAGGAATTCTGTCTTGAGAGTGAAGCTATATTTTTCAATCACGCTGATTAGAAATTCCTGTGCCGGTTTGCAGGAAAATTCGTAACTGTTCCGTGCCGTGCAGTTGCGAATTTCCTTTGCATCACAGCGCATTTTATAAAAATGACTTCAGCATTCTGAAATTTTTGTGCATTTTCTTTGAGAATTTCCGAAAAAATTCAATGAATTCATAATTTTATGGGCTTTTTTATCCGCCCTTTTTTGTATAAAATAGGGGCATGGCAAATATTTTTGCGACCATTTATAAAGGAGGATAAGAAACATGAAAAAAAGATTAGCTCAGTTAGCGGCAGTCGGTATGTGTGTCGCGATGATCGGTACGCTGGCGGCCTGCGGCGACAGCTCAAGCAGCTCCAGCGATGACGGCAGCGCAGCGGCAGAATCATCCAGCAGCTCAAGCAGCTCTGGCGATGTGATCACGGTTGGCGTGGTTTACCCGGCGACCGGCGCCCTGGCAGCATTCGGCGACGGAACGGAGGAGTTTTACCAGTATGCAGTGGATCAGATTAACGAGGCCGGCGGCATTGAGGTTGACGGCACAACCAAGACAATCGAGCTTGTTTTCGCGGATTCCGAATCTGACGCGACAAAAGCTTCCGAGGCGGCGAACAACCTGATCTCCAGCAAGAATGTCGACATTATGCTGACAGCGAAGACAGCGGATACCACGGTTCCGGTAGCAGCAGCCTGCGAGCGTGCGGGTATCATCTGCCTGTCTGTAGACACACCGGATGAGGCGTGGGCGACTTCTGATTATACTTACAGCTACCATGCAGGATACAACACCGAGAACGAGCTTTCCTGCTTCGCGGATGCATGGGATCTGGCCGGCATCTCCGGCGGTACGGTTGGCGTTATGCATGCTACCGATACCGAGGGTCAGACGATGATCGACGCGATTTCTGAGTATGCAGAGTCCAGAGGTTATACCGCTTATGATCCGGGCGCTTACACTTCCGGCGCTACCGACTATACTTCCATCATCAACAACTTAAAGAGCGAGGACTGCGACGCGGTTGTCGGCGTTATGCTGACCTCCGACTTCGGTACGTTCTTCTCCCAGTTAAAGTCTTCCGGTTACATGCCGACCGTTGTTACCGTGGCGAAAGCTACTTTGTTTACGGCAGATGTTGACTCTGCGGGTGCGGACGGACTGGCTTCCGGCCTTTGTTCTGAGGTATGGTGGACTGCAGGTCATCCTTTTACTTCTTCCATTTCCGGCCAGACCTGCGCTGAGATCGCAGAAGCATGGATCGAGACTGTAGACGGTTATGATTATGCCCCGGCTACCGCTGGTTACGACTATGCAAATGTTGAGATTCTTTATAATGTACTGAAAGAGGCTGGCACTCTGGATGCTGACGCGATCGCTGCTGTTTGCGACGAGATCGAGTTTGATACCATCATCGGCACCATCAACTACAATGAGTCTCACTACTCTGTACAGAACCTGTGCACCGGCCAGTGGATTTACAATGAGGACGGCACCTGGACGCAGAACATCATTGCTGCTACGCAGGTAGACGGACTTGAGCCGACAGGCGAATTCGTACCTTTCGAATAATCCAGGAGACGGATGTCTGAGACACCCGGATTTACAACAGGTAAATGTAATTCCAGTGACAGAAGTAACCGAGACCGCTTCTATAACGGTTACTTTTAAGATGCGCAGGTGTGCGTAAGGAATATGACAGCTGTGCTGTCCGCACCCCGCGCAGCGATTATGAGGCAAAAGCCGCCTCATAATCGAGAAAGACTAAATAGAGGGAACGGGAGGTATTGTTTTGAGCACAATTTTAACTGTTACGGACCTCGGCATTTCTTTCGGCAGCAACCACGTTTTAAAGAATATCAACTTTGAACTGGGAGAGGGAGAAGTGCTGGGCGTCATCGGACCGAACGGCGCAGGCAAGACGGTTATGCTGAATATCCTGACCGGCACTTTAAAGCCGACCAAGGGAACCATCGTCTTCCAGGGGAAAGAGATTTCCGGACAGGGAATCACGGAGCGCTGCCGCGGAG
>JAJQBM010000276.1 GCA_021203285.1 Clostridiales bacterium
CCTTACATCCGGCTCACACGGTATTCTTGCCGGATCAGCCCGGATAATCTCGAGCGGCTGCTCGCGGCCGCGGATGTCATCTGCGAGGCATTTGACGACCCGGAGGCCAAGGCGATGTTGGTTGAGGGTGTTCTGCAGAAGCTGCCGGAGAAATATCTGGTGGCGGCTTCCGGTATGGCGGGCCTCGGTCCGGCCAACGACATTCAGACCAGACAGGTCACGGAGCGGTTCTGGCTTTGCGGAGACGGCGTCAGCGATGTGGCCGACGGAAACGGGCTGTTCTCCACGCGGGTCATGCTCTGTGCCGCGCATCAGGCTCATGCGGTCTTGCGGATTCTTACGGGAGAATACTGACGCCATATATTAGTGTTATTTTTAAGTTATGTTTGGGTAGGGTGATCGGATGCTGCGGATATGTTTTCATGCAACTTTTAAGGGCGTTTTTAGCTGAGACGAAATCCAGCGCTTACGGAGACTTCGACGCGAAGGCTCTCCTGAGCGTCTTAGTCGCAGTTAGCGATTAGTTTGTCGAAGCGTTGCCCGGTTGCCTGAAAACATATCCGCAGCATCCAATCACCCGTCCATGAAAATTGTAAGGAGGATAAATTTTATGAATACAGACGACAAATTAATCATCGGAGGCCGGGAGTTCACCTCCCGCTTCATTTTAGGCTCCGGCAAATATTCCCTGCGTCTGATCGAGGCTGCCGTGCGGGACGCGGGCGCCCAGATTATCACGCTGGCGGTGCGCCGTGCCAATACAAAGGATCAGGAGAATATACTGGATTACATTCCGGAGGGCGTGACGCTTCTGCCCAACACCTCCGGCGCGCGAAACGCCGATGAGGCGGTGCGGATTGCGCGGCTGGCGAGAGAGCTCGGCTGCGGCGACTTTGTAAAAATCGAGATTATGCGGGATTCCAAGTACCTGCTCCCGGATAATCAGGAGACCATCCGTGCGACGGAGATTCTGGCAAAGGAGGGCTTCGTGGTCATGCCGTACATGTATCCCGACCTGAATGCGGCCCGCGATCTGGTGAACGCGGGGGCGGCGTCGATCATGCCGCTCGGCTCCCCCATCGGCTCCAATAAAGGGCTGGCGACGAAAGAGTTTATCCAGATCCTGATCGACGAGATCGACCTTCCCATCATCGTGGACGCCGGCATCGGAAGACCCTCCCAAGCCTGTGAGGCGATGGAGATGGGCGCTGCCGCCATTATGGCGAACACCGCGCTTGCGACGGCGGGGGATCTCCCGCTGATGGCAAACGCCTTCCGGCAGGCGATTGAGGCGGGACGAAAGGCTTACCTGTCGGGACTCGGCAGAGTGCTTGTCCGCGGCGCGTCCGCGTCGGATCCGCTGACGGGATTCCTGCGGGATTAAGTAGGAGATGACAAAAGTGGAAAATCAGTTTTTTATCGATTCAGAATTTTTATCCGAGACGGCATTGGAGAAAAAGCATCGCCTTGAGACCGACCCCTCTTCCCAAAAAAACCATATGGAGTACCTTCCGGGGATGGAGCAGATCGAGTCGGATGTTTGTGAAAAAGTGATCGGCCAGATGAACAGCTACGATTATTCCGCGTATGCTGCGGCGGATGTGCGGCGGGCGCTGGATCATGAGACCTGTTCGGTGGAGGATTTCAAGGCGCTTCTCTCCCCGGCGACGGAGCCGTTTCTGGAGGAGATGGCACAGCGGGCACGGGTGGAGACGAGCAAGCATTTCGGCAACACGGTCTATATGTTCACGCCGCTCTATATTGCGAATTATTGTGAAAATTACTGTGTTTACTGCGGATTTAACTGTTATAATCAGATCACGCGGATGAAGCTGGACATGGAGCAGATTGACCATGAGATGAAGGTGATCGCGGACAGCGGGATGGAGGAGATCCTGATCCTCACCGGAGAGAGCCGCGCGCAGAGTGGCGTGGAGTATATCGGGGAGGCCTGCCGTCTGGCGCGGAAGTATTTCCGCATGGTGGGTGTGGAGATTTATCCGGTCAACACGGATGAGTACCGATACCTTCATGAGTGCGGGGTGGACTATGTGACCGTGTTTCAGGAGACCTATGACTCGGATAAATATGAGACTCTTCACCTGCTGGGACACAAGCGGGTGTGGCCGTATCGTTTCGATTCGCAGGAGCGCGCCCTGAGAGGCGGCATGCGCGGCGTCGGTTTTTCTGCGCTTCTGGGGCTGGCGGATTTCCGGAAGGATGCGCTCGCCAGCGCGCTGCATGTGTATTATCTTCAGAGAAAGTATCCGCAGGCAGAGATGTCGCTGTCCTGTCCGAGACTGCGCCCAATCATCAACAATGACAAGATCAACCCGCTGGATGTGGGAGAAAAGCAGCTCTGTCAGGTGCTCTGCGCGTACCGGATTTTCATGCCCTTCGTCGGAATCACCGTCTCCTCTCGGGAGAGCGCGGTGTTCCGGAACGGCATTGTGAAGATCGCCGCGACAAAGGTTTCCGCCGGAGTTTCCACGGGAATCGGCGACCATGAGAGCAAATATACCGGGAAGGAGACCGACGGGGAGGCGGGCGACGAGCAGTTCGAGATCAGCGACGGGCGGAGCCTCACACGGATGTACGCGGAGATGTCCGACGCGGGTCTGCAGCCGGTGCTGAACGACTATCTATATGTATGATACAAGGGACAAAAGGTCAGACATCATCTGTGTCACGAACCGGAAGCTGATCCGGGGATACGATGCGGAGCGGGATTGGAATCCGCTGTTTCTGCAGAAAATTACTGAAATTGCAGAATGTCACCCCGCCGGAATCATCCTGCGGGAGAAGGACCTTCCGGAGGCGGAATATGAGGCGCTAGCGAGGCAGGTCATGGAGATCTGTGCGCGTTGCGGCGTCCGGTGTATCCTCCATACGTTTGTGCGTGCGGCGGAAAACCTGCATGCGGAGGCATTCCATGCGCCGCTTTCCGTATTGCGGGGCATGTCAGAGACACAGAAAAAACAGTTTGCTGTTCTCGGTGCGTCCTGCCATTCCGCGGAGGATGCCATGGAGGCGGCGCGACTTGGCTGCACGTATCTCACGGCGGGGCATATTTTTACCACGGACTGCAAGAAGGGCCTGCCGGGACGCGGGTTGGATTTTTTGCGGGAGGTCTGCGCGGCTGTCGACATTCCCGTCTATGCGATCGGAGGGATTACCTCGGACAATGCGGCGGAGGTCTGCCGCGCGGGGGCGGCGGGGGTCTGCATCATGAGCGGACTCATGCAGTGTGAGAATGTGGCAGAGGTGATGAGAGCATTGACGAATCATTGATGCCATTATGAAATTGTACGAATATCAGAAGCGGCAATAGAGAGGTGGGATAGCGTGAATCAGGATCCGTTTAAGGAATATATCAGAGAGTCTGAACCGGAAAAACGGGACAAAGGCTACGCATGGCATACGGCAATCGGCCTCCAGGCTGTCGATGGGCTGAAACCATCGGAATATCTGGTGCACACTGCTGTTCGGAATATTGAGGGCGAAATAACCTTGGACGAGGCAAACGCGCTTTTACAGTCTTACTATGAGGAAAATCCCGTTCACAATTCAGAAGATCGGACGGAGGAGGCTGACAA
>JAJQBM010000012.1 GCA_021203285.1 Clostridiales bacterium
AGGAAAAACTTTTTAATTTTTTTATTGTCTACTTGACGGGAAGCACACCAAAATCCGGCTGCGAACATACCGGCCAGGAAACGCATCCGCTTGACATTGATACCGGAGAGCTTTGCCGCTGTCTTGTTGCCGCCCATTGCATAGAGGTAGCGGCCGTACTTGGTGCGCTCCAGCAATATGTAACAGACAATCACTCAGGCCAGCATGATGATAATAATGTACGGTGCTTTTCCGATGTTCTGTTCAGCAACGGACCATCCGGTACGGGCCGGGGTGGAGTCGCCGCCCTTTAACTTCTCAGCCCATGCTGCCGTCGACAGACCCGCGGAAATCGCGCCGCCGCCGCTGTAGAAAAGGCCGAGTCCCTGATGGACAAATTACAAGGCACAGGTGGCCAGCATATCGGGAACCTTACACACAAGAATCAAAAACATATTCAACAGGTACATCACCATTGCAAACACCACGGTGATCACGATCGACAGCCACAGCGGCATGCCGAACCAGAGAAACATTGAGGCGAACACATACGCGCAGAACGTGCCCAGCGTACCGGCCGCCATATCGAAGCCGTCCGGCGCCATGGAGACGGTCGCCGCGAGGGCAAAGATCGTCACCGTGGACATAGATCTCAAAATGGTAGTAAAATTGGAGACCGATAAGAAGGCAGTTCCCTTGATCATCGTAAAGATAACAATGGAAATAACCAGTGCCAAAACCGCCGCCCAGTCTACCAGGAATTTCAGCTTACTTTGTGTTTTCATCAGTAAAAGCCTCCACTAATCTGTTTAAGTAACTTTATTAACCTGCGGCATAGGCTTCTCTGGAACCTGTCACATAGTGTACGATCTCCGTCTCATTTGTCTTAGCCGTCTCAAGCTCCGCCATAATCTCGCCGTCAAACATCACATACATGCGGTCTGTGATAGACAAAAGCTCCGAATTCTCGCAGGTCGCGTAAATCACGCGGTTTCCGTCCTTCGCGATCTCATTGATCAGGCGGAAGATTTCCTGCTTCGCTCCGACATCAACACCCTTCGTCGGCTCATCGAAAATGTAGACATCGCAGTCCGCAGCCAGCCATTTTCCGACCGCCACCTTCTGCTGGTTACCTCCGGACAGGTAGGCCACCTTCTGTCTGATGGAGGGTGTCAGGATCCCAAGCTCCTTGACATACTTCTCCGCGTTTTTATAGGTAGCTCTCGTGTTAACAAAACTCGTCGTGCTGAACTGATCCAGTGAAGCAGCCGCCAGATTCAGTGCCACATCCTCGTTGACCAGAACACCCTCCTTGCGTCGTTCCTCCGGCACCAGCCCGATCCGGTTTTTCACCGCATCGGATGTTGAATTTATTTTCAGCTTTTTGCCATCGTACAGGATCCTTCCGGAACTCTTTTTATATGCTCCGAAAATCGTTTTGCAGAGCTCCGTCTTGCCGCCGCCTACCAGGCCGGCAAGTCCGACGATCTCGCACTTGCGGACATACATATTGATGTCCTTTACCTTTCCCTCGCGTTCCGTGAGATTTTCAATGACAAGCGCTTTTTCTCCGATTTCACAAACTTCCTTCGGGAAATTCTCCTCAAAGGAACGCCCCAGCATCTTATCCACGATCTCCTTTGATGTCGTCGACTCGGTAATAGGAGATGTACCTACCATCTCGCCATTCCGCAGCACGGTATAACTGTCACATATATTCAGAACCTCGTGAATACGGTGGGTGATAAATATAATGGCAATATTCTCCGTCTCGCGCAGATGCCGCACGACCCGGAACAGCTCCTCCGTCTCCGAATCGGACAGGGGCGCCGTCGGCTCATCCAGAATCAGGAAATTGCAGGAATTCTGGATCGCGCGCGCGACCAGTACCATCTGCTTTTTCGCCAGAGGGAGTTTTCCGCAGATCTCATTGACATCGATCTCCGTATTCAGGCGTTTTAACACCTCTCTCGCTTCCCGGCGGATCTTGCCGTAATTCATGAAGAGCTTCCCCTTCATATTCATGACAATGTCGTTAAACATAACGTTCTCCGCCACCGTCAGATTCGGCATGAGCGCCATATCGACTTCCTGATACACAATCTGTATCCCGAGCTTTTTCGCGGCAATCGGAGTACGGATCTCCACAGGCTCCCCGTTATACAGAACCTCCCCCGTGTATCCCGGATTCGACCCGGCAAAAACCTTCATCAGGGTAGATTTCCCGGCGCCGTTCGCCCCCATCACCGCGCGGATTTCGCCGGTGCTCACCTCAAAGTCAATGTCTGTCAGCGCCTTCCCACCCGGGAACTCAATCGAAACCTTTCTCGCACCAACTGTAATTTTTTCTTTATCCATAGACTTCATTACTCCATTTTTGTGCCATACAATGATAATCTGAAATATGGGACACCGGGGGATCCCCAGCGTCCCATAATCCATCAAACCATATTTACTGATTCATGAGTCCGAATTAGTGGCCGAGCAGCTCAACCATCCAGTCACAGGTCGGCATCCAGCTTGTGTCGCTGTAGCTGTCATCCGCAACCGTATCAACATTCTCGATCGTGATACCGTCTGTGGAGGTTACCATCTCCTGTGTAACGATACTGGAAGGAATCTCAAGCCACATACCCGGATCCTCGTAGTAGCAGGAAGCAGCCTCGATATCCTCGTACTGGTCAGCCATCTCAAGTGCAAGTACACGGCAGGCGAACTCGCCGTTCAGTGTCCAGTTCGTGGTCGCGCAGGCCATCCACATGGAGCCCTCCTCCTGCATGTACTGAATATCAGTGTTATCGCAGTCTACGGATACCATCGGAATCTGCTTTCCGCTCTCTGCCAGCGCCTGATATACGCCCTGTGCATAAGCATCGTAGCATACCCAGATACCATCGATATCATCTTCTTCATATTTTGCCAGTGTAGCAACGGTAACATCATACATGGAAGATGTCGCGTTCTGGTCATCGGTCGGAGCGATACGCTCAACCGTGTTGATATAACCAGCATCTACATACTCATCATAACCAACCTGACGGCGGTCAAACGGGCTGTTGTAACCGGCGCCCTGCTGTACCTGAAGGATGTTCAGAGCCTCACCGTTTGCGATCTTCTCAGCGTTCTCCGGAACCTCTTCCATCAGATAATCAAGAAGCATGGTAGCAAATCCGGCATCCTGCTGGAAGAACTGCACAACACCGTCGATCGTAGCTGTGTCGCCATTCTCATCCTTGAACGGGGTATCGAAGGTAGCGATCTTCAGATCCGGATACTGCTCCAGAATCTCGCTCAGGTATGCCCATGCGTACTCCTGGCCGCCGTGGGAAACCATCAGGCCGTCATAACCGGCAGCCACACACTGTGCGATAGTGTCCTGCCATGTCTCCGCGTTGTCGCCGCAGAAGAAGGTGTCGGCTTCCATGCCGAGCGCTTCCGCTGTCTCAGTGAAGGACTCAGACCACATCTGGAAGATAGTGGCGGAAGACATGTACATGATGTAGGCAACCTTCTTGCCCGCTACCGGAGACTCAACGGAAGCTTCCTCTGTCTCCTCAGCCTCGGCCTCCTCAGTCTCGGCTTCAGCTGAAGCGGCATCATC
>JAJQBM010000237.1 GCA_021203285.1 Clostridiales bacterium
GATGGGGCGGTTTATGATGGGCCCTTACGGATGTGTGGTCACACAGGCGATTCATGAGAAGCACACATACAAGGAGTACATCGGCGTGGATGCCTGCGCGGCAAATCTGATGCGCCCGGCCATCTACGGAGCCTACCATCACATTACGGTGGCAGGGAAGGAGGATGCGCCCTGTGACCACAAATATGATGTGGTCGGATCTCTCTGTGAAAACTGTGATAAATTTGCCGTTGACCGGATGCTGCCGAAGATCGATATGGGCGACTATCTGATCATCCACGACTCCGGCGCCCACGGTTTTTCCATGGGATACAATTACAACGGACGGCTCCGGTCCGCGGAGATTCTCTTAAAAGAGGACGGCAGCGCGCAGCTGATCCGCCGGGCAGAGACTCCGAAGGACTATTTTGCGACCTTCGACTGCTTTGACATTGTCAAAAATCTGGTCTCGGACTGATGAAACTTTGTGAAAATAAAAACTTATATTGACGGTCTTCTTTTCTATTGTTACAATAAATGTATCATTTTCAGAAGAGGCAAGGGCGCCGTGAGAGACGAGAGTTTTTCACAGCGCACTTTTTATTGTTTCGCAGGAAAGGAGACACGGAATATGAGCGCGTTTGAACCGATTTTGTGTGGGATTCCGGGAGCCGATGAGACACTGGACAGCATCCGGCTGGGCGACAATGTGGTCTGGCAGGTTTCAACTCTGGAGGAGTTTCAGTTCTTTGCCGGCCCGTTTGTAAAACAGGCGATCGCGGACGGGCGGAACCTGATTTATATGCGGTTCGGAGACCATGAGCCGCTGCTTTCGCCGCAGCCGGGGCTGAAAATATACGAGTTTGACCCGAATGAGGGGTTTGAAACCTTCACCGTGAATATCCGCAGCCGGATCACGGAGGAAGGGTACGACGCGTTTTATGTCTTTGACAGTCTTTCTTCTCTCCAGTCGGTCTGGTACACGGATCTGATGATGGGGAACTTTTTCCGCCTGACCTGCCCGTATCTCTTTATTCTGGACACGGTTGCCTATTTTCCGCTGCTTCGCGGGCGTCACTCCTATGACGCGGTGGCGAAGATCCGGGATACGACCCAGCTCCTTCTGGATGTCTATTCCGGGGATGGCAGGACTTATCTGCAGCCCTTAAAGGTCTGGAACCGGAATCTGCCGGAGATGTTTCTTCCGCATGTCTGCGACATGGAGACCGGCGGATGTAAGACCCTGCGCGGCGGTATCCCGCTGAGCCGGTATTATTATCTGGTGGATGAAGTAAAGGCGGAGAGTCAGGATCAGAATCTGGACAGCTACGACCGGTTTTTCGCGCTGGCTCGCCTTGAATACAAGCACGGCAATTTCTCCGGGGAGATGGAGGATCAGATCATCGAGAGCACGATGACGAAGGATCCGAGGCTTCACGAGCGGATCAAAGCGTACTTTACGCCGAAGGATTATTTTAAACTCCGCGACCGGATGGTGGGGAGCGGGGCGATCGGGGGAAAAGCCTGCGGCATGCTTCTGGCGCGGCGGATTGTCGAGACTCGTCTCCCGGAGTATGCGTCACACACGGAGCCGCACGATTCCTTCTATATCGGTTCGGATGTGTTTTACAGCTATATCGTGGCCAACGACTGCTGGAAGATGTGGTTGGCCCAGCGGACGCAGGAGGGCTATTACACGGAGGCGGAGCCGCTGCGGCAGGCGCTTTTGTCCGGCGAGTTTCCGCCGGATATACGGGAAAAATTCCGCGCTCTTCTGGAATATTACAGCGGCAGCCCGATCATCGTGCGCTCCTCCAGCTTTTTGGAGAATGGATTTAACAATGCCTTTGCCGGAAAGTATGAGTCGGTGTTCTGTGTAAATCAGGGAACTCCCGAGGCGTGTCTGGAGGATTTTGAAGCTGCCGTGCGGACGGTCTACGCCAGCACGATGGACATTTCCGCGCTGGAATACCGGCGGCAGAGAGGCCTGGAACAGATGGATGAGCAGATGGCAGTGCTGGTGCAGCGTGTCTCCGGTTCATTCTGGGGAGATTATTATTTCCCGGCGGCAGCAGGTGTGGGCTACAGCTACAGCATGTACCGGATGCGGAAGGATATGGATCTGTCCGCGGGACTGCTCCGCATCGTGGCGGGGCTTGGCACCCGCGCGGTAGACCGGCCGGAGAATGATTATCCGCGCCTGTCCGGTCTGGACCGGCCGGACGTTCCCCTCTACAGCTCTGTCACGGATCGGCACCGGTATTCCCAGAGAAATATTGATGTTCTGGATATTTCGGAAAACCGGATCCGGACGCTGACCTTTGACTCTCTCATGGATCAGCTCCCGCTCTGGTATAAAAAGGCGGTGATGGAGCGGGATTATGAGGCGGAGGCCGCACTGAAACGGCTGAACCGCTGGCGGCAGGTCTGGTTTGTCAATTGCCAGAAGCTTTTGGGGAACCGGGTTTTTACCGCGTATATGCAGAAAATCCTGAAGGTGCTGGAGGAGGTTTACGGGAATCCGGTGGATATTGAGTATACCGTCAATATCGATGAGGAGGGCGAGTTTGTCGTCAATCTGCTGCAATGCCGTCCGCTCTACACCGGCGCGAGGGGGGGGGAGTAGCGGTGATTCCGGAGATTGCGAGGGAGGATATTTTCTTTTCGCTGACGGATTCCTCCATGGGAAATTCCCGGGAAACCCGCGTGGATGTGGTAGTGCAGATTGACCCGATCGCCTATTACGAATATCCGTATAATCTGAAGCCGCAGGCGGCGGAGGCGCTCCGCAGACTGAATCTTTAGGGAACGCGGGAAAAAGATCCTGCTGATGACGCCGGGACGGGTGGGAACCTCCTCTCCGGAGCTCGGTGTGCCGGTGACCTTTGCCTCCATCTCCAACTGCTGCGGCATCTGCGAGGTCTCGGATAACCGGGCGGGATACACGCCGGAGCTCAGCTACGGCAGCCATTTGTTCCAGGATCTGGTGGAGGCGGATATTTTCTACTGCGCCGTCTGGAATGATCACAGGACGCCCGTCTATGAGGAGCACTTTTTTGATGATCTGGAGAATCACTTTGCACAGATCTGTCCGGATATGGAGCCGTTGTTTTCCATGTTACGGGTGGTGGAGCCGGAAAATCTGTATATCTGGAATGATGTGAAATCAGGTCGGACTTTGTGCGGCAGAAAACAGGAAATATGATGCCTTTTTGTTGACAATACTTCTGTAAAAAGCTAAACTTTCATTAAAAGAAATGATTGTTTGGTCAGGTGGAGTATTGATGAAAAAAGCCGGAAGTAAGTATTTGCTGAGAAGTATTAAAAAGAATTGGGTTTCCTTTTTTGCGGTTTCCTTTATTGCGGCGACCAGCATCGCGGTTTTTCTCGGCCTGAACTCCGCGGCGACGGCGATTCTTGACGAGACAGATGCGTATTTTGTCAGCAACCGGCTGGCGACGGCGGAGATTACCTCTGCGGACGGCATCACAGAGGAGGATCTGGAGACGATCTCCGGGTGGGATGGCGCAGACACCGTGGAGGGCGGATACGCGACGACGGTTCGGATGGATACCAGGACAGAGC
>JAJQBM010000050.1 GCA_021203285.1 Clostridiales bacterium
GACCTGCCGAATGTGGAGCGTCTGACCCGGCCGATGAAAGAGGTCATCGGCGGCATGAAGGTGACGGCCATCCGGCTGACCGACGGGACAGAGCTTGCGGCGGACGGGCTGTTCTGCCTGCGAAACGCGGTGGCTCCGGCAGTGCTTCTTCCGGGGCTTTCGATGGATGGGCCGCACATCGCGGTGAACCGCCGGGCGGAGACCAACCTGCCGGGCTGCTATGCTGCGGGGGACTGCACCGGGCGGCCGTATCAGATTGCAAAATCCGTAGGGGAGGGCAATGTGGCGGCGCACAGCATACTGGAGTATCTGTCATCGGATGAGCAGAAGTGATAATACTGCAGTATTGCTATTTCAATGGGTTCAATTCTCCTATTGACAATTCATTTCCATTCGATATAATAATTTTCAAAGAGCACCTGCGAATTATACTGTGGTCTTACCCCACATTATCGTTCGCAGGTGCTCTTTCGTTTCTAACTCAGACGCCAATATTTTGCAAAATTTTACCCTACAAAAACACTGCGGGGATTGCCGCGGCAGAATCTACACATACTGAATAAATAAAACGGAGGAATACACTGTGAAAAAAGAACGCAGAACCGAGATCACAAAGGACATTGCATCGGATATCATCGCCGGCCTGCTGATCGCCATCGGCGTTTATAATCTGGCCTCCGCGGCGGAATTTTCCCTGCCCGGAGTTGGCGGCATCGCCCTGCTCCTCTATCAGTTGTTCGGCCTGCCCATCGGACTGATGACGATCGTGTTAAACATCCCCATCACACTGTGTACCTACTGCATTCTGGGGAAACGCTTTTTCTTAAAATCCGTCAAGTCCATCCTCATCTCATCGGTCATCATGGATCTGATCGCTCCGCTTTTTCCGGTTTTTACCATCGACCGGATGCTGGCCGCGCTGTGCTGCGGCGTGCTCTCCGGTGCCGGATATGCGATGATCTTTATGCGGGGCTCCTCCACCGGCGGCACCGACTTTATCAGTATGGCCATCCGGGCGAAACGGCCGCATCTCTCCATCGGGACGATCATCTTTTTCCTTGATCTGATTGTCATTTTCCCCGGCGCGGCGCTGGTATCCGGAGATCTGGAGAGCCTGATCTACGGCATCATCATCGCCTGCCTGACCGCCACCGTCACCGACAAGATGATGTACGGCACCAACCGCGGCAAGGTCGCCCTGATCGTCACAAACAAAAGCGCCAAAGTCTGTGAACGCATCAATGATGCATTCGACCGCGGCGCCACGATATTAAAGGGCGAGGGCAGCTATACCCTGACCGATCGGGATGTCGTCATGTGTGCCTGCAGCACACGGCAGATGTACGGCATCCGAAAACTGATCAAAGAGATCGATCCGAAATCCTTCCTCGTCATCATGGACTCCAGCGATGTCGTCGGCGAAGGATTCCAAAGCGAATAAACTCACAGCGGCTCTCTCGGAATGATGATCGCCGCGATAATGTAAAGCCAGAGACCCGCTCCGGCAAACACCGTCAAAACCGCCCAGATCAGGCGGACGATGGTCGGATCAATCCCGAAAAAGTCAGCCAGCCCGCCGCAGACCCCGCAGATCACACGGTTTTCCTCTGATTTGTATAATCTCTTACGCATATAAACTCCTCCTGTCTCTGCAGTGCATCCGGCACTGTCACTAAAAAAAATATATCAAATGCAGCCATGGATTACAATAGCAAAAAAATGACTTTCCGTACTAACCGCCGATTTCTTTCATATATATGTACCAATACTGCGAACTGCCGGAGAAAGCGCGGTTTCGCAGACGATACAAACGGAAAGGATTCGATACTATGGCAGCAGATATCATTTTGGACGCCGGGCACGGCGGCTACGACAACGGCGCTTCCTACATGGGCCGCGCAGAAAAAGACGATGTCTTACGGCTCACGCTGGCCGTCGGGGAAAAGCTGGAAGAGGACGGATACGACATTTATTACACGCGCACAACCGACGTGTACAACTCTCCCACGGAGAAAGCCCAACTGGCCAATGAGGCGGACGGCAGCTATTTCATCTCCTTCCACCGCAACTCCGCCGTGGAAGACAATCTGTATGACGGCGTCCAGACGCTGGTCTATCAGGACAACGACACCGTCCGGCCTCTTGCGGACAACATCAACGCCGCGCTGGAGCAGGTCGGATTTAAAAATCTGGGCATTGAGGAAATCCCCGCCCTCATTGTCCTGCGGAAAACAAAAATGCCCGCCGTTCTGGTGGAGGTGGGCTTTCTGAACAATGAGGCGGATAATGTTCTCTTTGATGAGAAATTCGAGGAAATCGTCAATGCCATCGTCAAGGGTATCGAGGAAAGCATTCCCCTGACTGCACAGACGCTCCCGGAGGAATACGCGGTGCAGACCGGCCTGTTTCAATATGATGTCAATGTCGCGTATCAGTTGGAACGACTGGAAATGCAGGGATTTTACGGACAAATCCGCTATGAGAAGCCCTACTATGCCGTCCGTGTCGGACAGACCGCGTCCCTCGACGATGCAGCCGCCGTCCAGCGTGACCTGAAACGGCTCGGCTATACGACGCTGATCGTCTCCTGCTGAAATCCGGAACAACAGACCCTTTTTCTTTGGGGACAGATCGGTTATAATGGGAACATCTTAATCGTATCCGCTGTACCGATGTACCGTTATGAACCATACCTATATCATCGCATTCTGGAGTCTGTCCCCGCTGCCTTCCGACAGCATCTGCATGGGGTATTTCACTTCCTCGCTTCGAATGTTCGGCGACATCCAGTGCCTGAACTGTCAGAACCGCCGGGACCGGCGCACGCTGCGTCTTCTGCGGCAGGCAGATCTGGTTGTCGTCGCCCTGCGGCAGAGTCACTGGGAGTTCTGCGACTATTTCTGTAAAAATGTGCTGCCCGTCTCCAACTGCCTCTATCTGGTCGTGGACTATCTCCCCGACCGGGAGTTGAGCCTCGAACACTTTTCCCGTGAGTTTCGCATCCCGCCCTCGCAGCTCATATGTATCCCTTACAATCCCGAACACCGGGAAATATACCGTTCAAGCCTCGCGCACCGATACGGGGAAAACGGTAGCTGTCCGGTCATGTTCCGGGACAATGCATATTTTCACAGAGAATTCGAGCGCTCACAGCGGATGATGCTGAAAGCGCTCGGATTCTAAGCTGCCATTAAATTTTTATAATTATTCCGCACCCGGATCATCCTCCTTCTCCGGAAGCCGCACGTACACCTTGATGATCCGGTGATTCTCCTTGGTCCAGACCTGCATATAGACGCCTTCCGGGGTAAAGACCGCGTCCGTCACCTTCGGCAGGCGGTCCAGCAGGCCGATCATATACCCGCCGACAGAATCGTACCCCTCCGACTCCAGATGAAGCCCCAATGCCTCATTAAAATCCTCCAACTGCATCTGGCCCTCCCCCAGATCCTCCCGCGCCGAGATCTGCTGAATCAGGTCCACCTCGTCGTCATCGTACTCAT
>JAJQBM010000136.1 GCA_021203285.1 Clostridiales bacterium
CCCCAGAGCATTCTCTGTAATCCCAGACAGACATTCCGGGACTGAAACGGATGCTCCTCATATAATGTCTGTGACAGATCATCATACCGGCTGATCGGCCCCTGAACCAGCAGCCGGAAAAAGGACACAAACAAAGCAAGACGGAAAAAATTTTTCTCCGCCGGAATAGTCTCTCTATAGACATCGATCAGATAGTCAACTGCCTGCAGGGTGTAAAACGATATCCCCATGGGCAGTGCGATCGTAGCAAAAGAAACCGTGTTCTCCGAACCCGACATATTCAGGATACCGTTGAGGTTCGATACAAAAAACCCAGAGTATTTGACCACGGCAAGGATGCCGAAATTCAGCACCAGACAGGCAACCAGCCACCGGAACTGAATTTTATGGATATGCAGTTTGTACTGTTTCTTCTCATCCGCGCTGAGCTCTGACCGGTGTTCTTTCAGATAGCGCTTCCTCTCCCTGTGTTTTTGATCGATCCGACGCGCACAGAAAAAAAACGGTCACCGTCGTTGCCAAAATATATACGAGGTGCCATGAGCCCGCAATATAATAAAACAGATAGCTCGATATTAAAAGAAGCGGCCACTGACACTTCGGGGGGGGGAAGAAGATAATACAGGAAGAATAAAACAGCAATAAAGGCAATAAATTCATACGAAGCAAAATACATAATTGACCGTTACTCTTCGTCTTCCTCTTCGATTCTCTGAATCAGCGCATACAAAGCTTTTGCCGAGTTGAACTTCTGGGGAACAATATGTTTGGCACTGATTGTGACATCAAACACATCCTGAATCTCTCCAATCTAAGAAACAATATCAAAAGAATCCAGAATCGCATCCTCAATCAGGCGTTCCTCCGTCTCAAAATCCACATCCGGATGAAGACTCTTTAAAATATTTAATAACTCGTCCATAATTTCTCCCTTGCATCTGTAAATATTCACACTTTTGTAACAAAGTTTATATTACACCCACACTTTCTAACTGCCAATAAAAATTGAAGGATCGCTCAACAATAAAAACATTGCCTGAGGGATCCTTCCAAATAATCTTACATCTGTTTTAACGCGACCCGATCGATCTTTCCGTTTGCCGTAAACGGCATATTTTCAAGCTTTACCACCTTATTCGGCACCATATACCTCGGCAGCTTCTCCTTGAGGGCTACAACCAGCCCGCGGTCCTCAATATTCCCGACATAGTACAGGACAATCTTGTTGCGCGCCGTATCGTAAATGCAGGCAGATAGTTTAATATCGGGGAGCATATTTACGTTTGCCTCGATCTCCCCCAGCTCAATCCGATGCCCCATATGCTTAATCTGGAAGTCCTTTCGGGAGACGAAGCAAAGCTCGCCCGCCTCATTATACCGGCCGATGTCCCCGGTTTTATAAATCAGCTCCGGATAGTACGGATTCAGCGGATTCTGAACGAAAGCCTCCCCTGTCCTTACGGGATCATTATAATAGCCGAGCGTCAGGGAAGTCCCGCGAACACAAATCTCTCCCTGCTCCCCGTCCGCCGCCGGGCTGCCGTCCTCCGACAGCAGCAAAATCTCCCGGTTGGGAAACGCCCGTCCGATCGGGATCACCTCGTCGTCCTCAAACTCCCGGTCTGCCCGAAAATAGCAGCACATCCCCGTACACTCTGTCGGTCCGTACAGATTCGTAAAGGTCGCATTCGGAACGGCCTCGCGCCATTTGCGGAACTGCTTGATCGGGAACACCTCGCTCCCAAATGCAATCGTGCGGAGATACTCCGGCTTCACCACGTCAAATGTTCCGAAAGCGCTGACCATGGTGAGCGCGGATACCACCCAGCAGATCGTATTGATCTTGTGCTCATTCAGATACTCCACCAGTGTCGTCGGGAAAGAAAAGCAGCTCTTCGGAATCAAATAGGTTGTCGCGCCGAATTTCAGCGTCGGGTAGAGCTCCTTCAGGCATGCGTCAAAGTACAGCGGAGACTGATTGCCGAACACCGTATTCTCATCAAATTCCAAAATTTCAGACAACTGTTCAATATAGTCAATCACAGACCGATGGCATGCCGTCACTCCCTTCGGAACGCCCGTAGACCCGGAGGTAAACACGATATAAATCGGATCCGTGTCGATCGCCGCACGGTAGACCCGGTCAAGCGCCGCCGCATCCGCTGCGGTTCCCGCAATGTCGTCATAGAGAACAATCTCACTCTCCTGTGCCTGAAACTCCCCGACCTTCCCGATCGTCGTCTCATCACAGATAATCAGCGGCGTCTGCACATTGTCCAAAATCAACTGGATTCGCACGGCAGGCATCTCCTCATCGATCGGCACGTAATAATTGCCGCCGGCAATAATCCCGAAAAACGCAGCGATCTCTTGCGGCGATTTTTTCATGAACACCACAACCGGCTTTTTATAGATTCCCTTTGCGCAGAGGAAGGAGGCAATCCCGCGGCAGCGGTCATATACCTCGCGGAATGTAAGAGAAACGCTCCCATCCGAATACGCCGTCTTGTCTGGCTTTTCCTCCACAACATGGTACAGGTAATTCAAAACATTCTTTTGCATGACAATCTCCCTAATCCTTGATATTTATTCAAGAATACCCCATCGCCCTGCAAAAATCAATCCCCCCCGAACGCGGAAATCGTGATGATCCTGCGGCCTCAGATGATAATGCAGACCAGCCCGCCGTTGCTGTCGTTTACAATTTTCTGCATGGTATCCTGCAGCTTCATCTGGCTCTCCTCATCCATCATCGTGATTTTCCGGCGGATGCCGTCCTCCACAAGTTCTCCGACAGACTTCCCGAAAATCTTCGTTTTCCAGAGGCCGTCCGCATCATCCTGATTTTCCTTGATGTAATCGATGAGATCCTGTGCCTGCTCCTCGCTGCCGATGACCGGCGCGATCTCCGTCTCAATATTCGCGCGGATCATGTGGATGGACGGCGAACTCGCCCGGATTTTCACCCCGTACCGGTTTCCATGCCGCATCAGAACCGGCTCCTCAATGCGGATATCCCCGGCAGACGGCGACACCACGCCGTACCCGGTTGTCTGAACACTGTCCATGGCGGCGCCCACCTGATCGTAGCGCTGCTTCTGCTTTGCCATGCTGCGAAAAAGCGAGATCATCTCATACTCGTCGTGAACGGGCACGCCGGTCAGCTCACTTAAGTTTTCATAGTACAGGCTCTCTCTCACCTGCATGCGAAGCCGCGCCGTGCCGGCCGCGAGATCGACCTGCTCTGTCCCGATCTCCGTGATCTCTTCGCGCTGCGGTTCCCACTCTCTCCAGACGATATCCCGCATCTGTCCGGCCGCATACAGAATCCGCTCCGCCTCCTCCGCGGCTGCGGCCCGGACCGGATGATCCTGCGGCAGCATTTCCACCCATTTCGGCAGGAAGAAATCCAGACGCTCCACCGGGAATTCACACAGCACCTGCTGCAGGATTTTCTGAAGACCCCCGCTCCGCATC
>JAJQBM010000045.1 GCA_021203285.1 Clostridiales bacterium
AGAGAGGAGTATGGTCATGAAGTACATAACATTTACGGTTCCCTGTTATAATTCTGAGAATTATCTGGAGCGATGTGTGGATTCGCTTCTCCCCGGCGGTGAGGAGGTAGAGATCATTCTGGTTGACGACGGTTCCACGGATCGTACCGGAGCGATGATCGACGCTTACGAGGCAAACTATCCCGGTATAGTCCGGGCAGTACATAAAGAAAACGGCGGACACGGCTCCGGCGTAAACATGGGTCTGGATCTTGCAACCGGAGTCTATTTTAAAGTTGTGGATTCCGATGACTGGCTGGACGGAGAGACGTACCGGAAGCTGCTGCGGACGATCCGGAAGCATGTGGATTTTACCACGGAGAAACCGCTGCCGGATCTCTATATCACAAACTATGTATACAATCATCTGGATGAGGGTAAGATACACCGGAGGATTTTTTATAATTTATTTCCGGAGGAGAAGCTCTGCACATGGGAGGATATGGGGCGTGTCTTCCCCACGCAGTCTATCATTATGCATGCCCTGACCTACCGGACCGGATTGCTGCGGGATTGCGGTGTGCGCCTTCCGGAGCACACGTTTTTTGTCGACAACATTCTTGCATTTGAACCGCTTCCCTATGCGGAGCATCTTTACTATATGAATGTCGACTTGTATCAGTATTACATCGGCCGTGCGGACCAGTCTGTCAATGAAAAGATGCTGATCAAGCGTCTGGATCAGTATGTCCGTGTGGTCTATCATATCATGGACCATACCGATCTGGACGAGGTAAAACAGAAGCATCCGAAGTTAGAGAAATATCTGGTGTCATTTCTGACGCTGATGGTCGGCACAGTGTCCACACATTATGTTATGGAGGATACGCCGGAGGCCATCCGTCAGCGGAATGAATTCTGGGAGGGGATCCGCCGGAGAAATCCGGAGCTGTACCGCCATATTGCACATTCCACCGTGGGACGGGCGACGCACCTCTCCACAAGGGCAGGTAACAAGATTCTTCTTGCGGGGTACCGGCTGGCAAAGAAGTATTATAAATTTCAGTGAATTTTGACTTGTTTTTTTCGTGAGATAAGGTATTATATATTCAAATCACGATTTGTCAAATCACGATTTGAATATATGGAGGCGGTAATAATATGTTTATCGGGCGGGAGACGGAGTTAAAATTTCTGGAAGATAAATATGCGGATCCAAAAGGATAGATGATCGTGCTCTATGGAAGACGTCGTGTAGGAAAGACAGAGACGCTTCGGGAATTTTGTAAGGGAAAACCCCATTTCTTTTTTTCTTGTACGCAGAGCACGGACAAAATACAATTGTCCAGATTTTCTGCGCAGATGATGAGGGAGAATATTCCGGCCAGTCGATATATAAAAACCTTTGACGATTGGGAAACTGCTTTTTTGTCGTTGCCTGAATTGCCATATGGTGATCGCAGGAGACTGATTGTTATTGATGAGTTTCCTTATATGTGCAAGAGTAACAAAAGCATACCGTCGATTCTTCAAAATATCTGGGACGCACAGTTGGAAGACAGTAATATTATGATTGTTCTCTGCGGCAGCGCTATGAGTTTTATTGAAAAAGAATTGCTTGCGGAGAAAAACCCATTGTACGGCAGGACGACTGGTATTTATAAAATGAAAGAGATGGGGTTTTATGAAGCGGCCAGGTTTTTCCCAAATTATTCAGAGAAAGATAAAATATATGCATATGCTGTGCTTGGCGGAATCCCGCATTATCTGAGTCAGTGGAATCCGGAGTTGTCGGTTGGAGAGAATATCAAGAGAAATATTCTGACAAAAGGATGTACGCTTTACAGTGAGGTTGAATTTTTGCTTCATAAGTAGCTTCGGGAAACACCGATTTACAGTGCGATTATCGAAGCGGTTGCTCTTGGCAGCACCAGACTGAATGAGATCAGCCAGAAGTCGCTGGTAGACGATACTTCCAAGACCAGTGTGTATTTGAAAAATCTGATCGAGCTTGGCATTGTAGAACGGGAATTTTCTGTAGATGCCCGATTGAAGGAAAAGGCGAACCGAAATCGCGGGCTTTATTCTCTTACAGATAATTTCTTTCGTTTTTGGTATACATTTGGATTTGCCAATATTTCCGATCTGGAGGACGGAGATGTGGATGGCGTGTTTGAATATTCTGTAGCGCCTGCACTCCATGAATTTGCCGCTGAACCGTTTGAAAATGTTTGTAAAGAGTTCCTGAAGAAGCTACAAAAAAAGAATGAGCTTCCGTTTCGTTATACAAAAATCGGCCGTTGGACAGGGCGCACCACAGTTCGTGATGAAAAACAGCCGGGTGCGCGTGCGATGGCGGGAACAGAAATTGATATACTGGCAATTAACAGGGAGGCGGACAGATATCTGGTGGGAGAGTGTAAATTTAAAAGTCATCCGTTTCGATATTCTGAGTATTTGGATGTGAAAGCAAAATTATCTTCCCTGATGGACAAGGCGAAGCTATATTATGCCTTGTTTTCCGAAAGTGGTTTTGATGAGAAGATTCTGGCGGAAGCGGCGGATGAGGAATTGTTGCTGTTTTCATTGGAAAAGATAGTTAATTGTGAAATATAGTCGGAATCGAGCGGATACCATACAGGCATCCGCTCGTTCGTTTTTATGCAACTTTGCCAAAAATCACTAGATATAGATTTTCCTCTTGCGTTGAACCACAAGATATAGTAGAATGGATTTCACAGACGCCGATTATACTATATTTAGCTCATGAGAGAGGAGAATCTATATGAAAATTATCAAGAGAAGCGGAACCGAGGTTCCCTTTGATTTGGACAAGATCACAGCAGCCGTGGTCAAGGCCAATGACAGCGTATCCGATGTGGAGAAGATGACGCCGGAGCAGATTGCCGTGATTTCCGCAAATATGCGCACGATCTGCGAGGGCATGAACCGTGCACTGTCCGTGGAGGAGATTCAGGACTTTGTTGAGAACCAGATTATGAACCAGCGGGCGTTTTCCGTGGCGCGCAATTATATCACCTACCGCTACAAGCGGGCGCTGGTGCGTAAGGCCAACTCCACCGACGAGCAGATCTTAAGCCTTCTGGAGTTTGACAATGAGGAGGTCAAACAGGAGAATTCCAACAAGAATCCGGCGGTCAACAGCGTACAGCGCGATTATATGGCCGGCGAGGTGAGCAAGGACATCACCCGGCGTTTCCTTCTTCCGCAGGATGTGGTGGAGGCGCATGAGGAGGGCATTATTCACTTCCATGATTCGGATTATTTTGCCCAGCATATGCACAACTGCTGCCTGGTGAACCTAGAGGATATGCTGCAGAACGGCACGGTGATCAGTGAGACCATGATCGAGCGGCCGAAGAGCTTCTCCACCGCTTGCAACGTTGCGACGCAGGCCGTGGCGCAGATCGCCAGCTCCCAGTACGGCGGACAGAGCATTTCCCTGGCGCATCTGG
>JAJQBM010000243.1 GCA_021203285.1 Clostridiales bacterium
GTATATAATAATGCGGATCGTCCTTCGCCTGCGTGGAAAGGTACCGCATGTGGTCCACCGTCTTTGCATCCCGCGCCGTTACAGCGCCCCCGCCGCCGGTTGTGATAATTTTATTCCCATTAAAGGAATATGCGCCAAAATCCCCAACCGTGCCCGCGTACTTCCCCGCATATAGGCCGGACGTGTATTTGCTGCCCAGGGCCTCCGTCGCGTCCTCGATTACCGCCAGCCCGTACTTCCCGACCGTTTCCATGATACTCTCCATGTCCGCAAGGTTCCCGAACACATGAACGACGATGACCGCTTTGACAGGCTTCCCGCGGAACAACAGGCGCGGTTTTCTCTCTGTTTCATCTATCCTGCCTGGTTCCTCTATTCCATCTGTCCCGTCTGATTCCTCTGGCTCATCTGTCCCATCTGCTTCCTGTGAACCATCCGTTCTATCTGATTCCTCTGATCCATTTGTCCCATCTGCCATATCACCCACTGTGCCATTTGCCATATCATCTGCCGTATCGTCTGTAACAACATCTGCCGCATCATCTGCAATATCACATTCTTCCTCGCAAAACCGCCGCAGCTTCACCGGATCCATGCAGAGGCTATCGTCGCAGTCGATAAACACCGGTGTCGCAAACAGATACTTCACGGGGTTTACCGCCGCGATAAACGTGAGCGGCGGCACCAGGACGACATCCCCCGGTCCAACCCCGGCCTCCGCCAGCGACATATGGAGAGCGGACGTCCCGCTCTGGCACGCCGCAACATTGTCCACACGGAGGAACTGCGCAAGCTCCTGTTCCAGCCGGGTGATATACGCACCGCCCGTGGATACCCAGCCCTGCTCCAGCGCGTCGTCCACATATTTCTTCTCATTCCCTTCAAAATTCGGGATTGATAACGGTATAAACCGATCCATCATAAACTCCTCCTGCTATTCTTCTGTGCCATCTGTACATTCTCAGCCAATGCTTAAATCTCCCCTTAATCCGTTCATCCCGTGATGCGACAGAAAAAGGATACGAAACTGCGGATTGCTTCCCTGTATCCGTCCGATTACGAAAATCAAAAATTGCTGTCTCAATTACTTCATGTTCCCTACATCTTCGCGTCCAGCGATTTCCCGGTCTCAATATGCTCGAAGTTCGGGAGGTACTCCCGGATAATCCGCACAATATCTTCTTTTGCAACATCCGGATCCCCGAACGCCTCCTCCAGACCGACGAGCATCGTGTCAATCCTGCCCATCTCCGGCACGGCTTTCCCCGTGATGACGCCGAGCGCCTGCAGACGCCCCATGTCCACGGATTCAGCCTCCGTGAAAAACTCCTCAAACCCCTTCTCGCCGGAGGTGTCCGAAGCGGAAAAATGCACCGGGTAGCAGCGGCTCCCCGTTTTCAGGCCCTCCGCCATACGCAGTGCCTCCGCGTCAGAGGCGCACTCAAGCACCTCATACCCCTGCTCCCGGAGCAATGCAGCGGCAATCCGGTCAAACGTCATCATCTGCGCTTCCGCAAGCTTCGGGAAAAAAATCTCCCGGCTTCCGCCCAGCATACAGGCAAGCATGCAGATCTGCCCGCTCTCCTCCGGCGAGACAAAATACCGCCTCACATCGCTCGGCGCACCGATGGGCTGCCGCTTCCGGATCCTCTCGAGAAACCCGGCCGGCAGGGAACCATTTGAGAAAGCGACATTCGCAAACCGCGCCGTCTTCACCGGGAACCGATCCGAGTACGCAAAGATCAGATCCTCCATCAGCCGCTTGCTCGCGCCCATGATGTTCACCGGGTTCGCCGCCTTGTCTGTCGACACGCAGAAATACTCCTCCGGCGGGAACTCCGCCAGCAGATCCAGAAGTTTCTTCGCATTCAGGACATTATTCCGCAGCAGGGCTTCCACCGAGAAAATATCCTTTTCCGACCGGACATGCTTGTGCGCCGAAAAATTGCCAACGATATCAAAACCGCCGCGTTTCCGGAACATTTTCGCAAAAACCGGCGATGCAAAATCCATCGGGTAGGCAACGTAGTCCGCCGGGACAGGCGTCTCCGCAGTGCCGCGCAGGTCGCGCGTCAGCTCCGCCAGGGCGTTTTCATTGGTGTCAACGACCACCAGGGCGGAGGGTTCGAAAGGAAGGACAGCCTTAATAAAGGAGGAGCCGATCGATCCGGCTCCCCCTATCACAAGGACTGTCTTGTTTTTAATTTTTTCTGAGAGCGCCGCCGTGTTGTCCTCGATGTCCGGCAGGAACATGCTCTGCGCTCTCTTTGTTACATATGTATTGATAAAATTTGTCAGGTCAAACATAGTGCCTCCTTCACAGTACAAAATTTTATCACCAGTCAAATTCTGAATCAAAAACAGGATATGAGTCGCATAACACTTTTGTATGTGCAAAAAAATATTCAAACGAACGATATGTCAGCATATGCAATCACCATCATCTTCCAAACCTGCCTGCCTGAGAATAACCAAAAGAGATGTTGTATTCTTCGCAGATATCCTTTATTCTCTGTTGATACTCCAGCAGAAGTTCACAATCGGTGCCGCACAGCCTCGCAAAATCCCTGGTGATCTCAGCCGAGTCTATATAAAGAACATTTTTCCACTTATCATGGATTGTCTGCAGGTAGTTTTCATCAATATAGTCTAAATGATAGGATTCCTTATATAACCTGTAATTTTCCGGTGTCCATATCAATCCACCCACCGGTGCCATTCTGTCTGGATAAAACAATGCACAATCCAAAATTGTGACAGACGTATTTCCCACAAGATAGCGTATAAATTCCATCGTTTTGTCCAGTGATTTTCTCGTCCTCCCATTACTACCCATCCCCATCAGCACAAAGGATATGTGCATTTCCAGATTTTTTTTCGTGAGCATATCAACTGCGAAATAATTTTCCTCAACAGACACATTATTTCCTTTTAGCATAGAAAGGGCTTCCGCATCTCCGGCATCCAGACCAAGGTTAACGAGATATACCCCCAGTTCCTTCAACAGATCGCAGTTCATTTGGTTCACGCAATCCGCCGAGGAATACACAATCAAATGAACATCGTCCAGATTATTGGGCCTGCAATAGCAGATTTCCTTCAGGTACTTAGTCGAATATGTAAAATTGTCACAGCACTCATAAAAGAAATTTGCCTTAATCTCTCTTTTTGCCGACATGATGTCTTCCCAAAACCTATATGCAGGTGATTGATATACATGCAAATCCCCGATTCCGCAATAAGCGCATCTTCTTCTGTTATTCACGCATCCGCGCGCAGCATTCATTGTCGTTACGCCGGTCGCAATGCTTTTGCTGTATATTTTCCCGCGGATTTTCTTGAAATTCTCCAAGTACACTGCCCAGTTTTCCTCCTGAAGAAGCGTCCTGTCCGGAGCGGGCGTATATAAATAAGGCTTCCTCATGATATCCTCATG
>JAJQBM010000255.1 GCA_021203285.1 Clostridiales bacterium
CGGGGAAGGCCCCTATATTGTCAGCCTGGGAGGGATGCAGAAATGGGCGCCGACTTATGCGCTGTTCCACTGGGGGCCGATCGCATGGAGCTTTTACGTGATTCTTGCCGTGGCATTCGGCTTCATGCTGCATGTGAGAGGACGGGAAAAACAGAAGTTTTCGGAGGCATGCCGGCCGGTGTTGGGAAAAAGGGTGGACGGTGCGCTCGGACGGGCGATTGATCTTCTCGCGGTGATCGCACTGCTCGCGGGGACGGCGACGACATTTTCCCTCTCCACACCGCCGCTCTCGGCGGCTGTGGGACAGGTGTTCAACATTGCGGGCGGGATCTGGCTTACGATCTCTATCCTTCTGGTGATCGCGGGCGTTTATACGCTGACGGTCTGGTTCGGGATGAAGGGGATCTCAAAGCTGGCGAAGGCTTGTGTTTATTTTTCCTGGCGCTTCTGGCATACGTGTTGTTTGCCGGAGGAGAGGCCAGATATATTATCGAGACGGGGGTTTCTTCCATAGGGAACCTTCTGCAGAATTTTATCTCCATGGCGACATGGTGCGACCCCGCGCGGGAGACCGGGTTCGTTCAGGACTGGACGATTTTTTACTGGGCGTACTGGATGGCATGGTGTGTCGCGACACCGTTTTTTATCGGTGTGATCAGTAAGGGCAGAACGATAAAAAATACGATACTCGGAGCATACGGGTGGGGACTGGCCGGGACTTTCATGTCCTTTATCGTCCTCGGAAACTACGGGATGTCGCAGCAGGTGCAGGGTATTGTGGATGCGGTCGGACAGATCGCGGCGGGGGGAGGCGATCTCCACCGTGATTCTGGCGATTCTGGGGACGCTGCCGGCAAGCAGGTGGATCATCCTGCATCTGGTGATTACAATGATCACCTTTTACGCAACGACATTTGATGCGCTGACCATGGTGGTGTCCTCCTACTCCTACCATTCGCTGAAGCCGGATGAGTCGCCGGACCGGAGAGTACGGGTTTTCTGGTCGATCCTGTTTATCCTGCTCCCGATTGCGCTGATTTCTTCCGAAAATTCGATGAATAATCTGCAGTCGGTGACGATCATAGCCGCGTTTCCGATCGGATTGATCATATGCCTGATTATGGCAAACTTTTTTAAAGATGCGGGAGCTTATCTCTCGGAGAAAAAGAACCGGGATGAGGAGGTGCAGGACACATGATTTGCAAAGAGGATGTAGAGGAGGCCATAGAGTTCAGCCCGGTTATCATGGCAGTGAAGGACTGGGAGGGTGTGGAGCGCTGCACGCAGATGGAGTCGAAGGTCGTGTTTATCCTTTTCGGCAGCATCTGCAATATTGCTGAGATTGTAAAAAAGTTCGCGAAGCCGGGAAGGTGGCGATCGTCCACATGGATTTGATCGCGGGACTTGGAAATAAAGAAGTGGCCGTCGATTTCATAAAACAGACGACGGAGGTCGACGGGATTATCACAACCAGACCTGCTCTGATCAAGCGGGGCAGGGAGCTGGGACTGTTTACCATTCTCCGGTTTTTCATGCTGGATTCCATGGCGATGGAGAATCTGAAAAAACAGGAGGAGGCAGTGCCGCCGGATATGATCGAGATACTGCCCGGCGTGTTGGCGTAGGTGACGAAAAGGCTGTTGATTAAGATGGATGTCCCTTTGATCTGCGGCGGCCTGATCTATTACCGTGAGTATGTGATGAACGCCCTTCAGGCGGGAGCGGTGGCGATTTCGTCCACCAATACGGAAGTCTGGAAGCTATAACATCAAGTTATGACTATATATTTTAAGGGAGGAAACAGGATGTATGACATTGTGATCATCGGTGCAGGAGTGTCGGGATGTGCGGTGGCGCGGGAGCTGTCGCGGTACAAGCTGGACATATGCGTGCTGGAGAGAGAGACCGATGTGTGCGAGGGGGCGAGCAAGGCCAACAGCGGCATTGTTCACGGCGCGTTTGACGCGGCGCCGGGCAGCCTGAAGGCAAAGCTGAACCTTCAGGGCAATCTTATGATGGGGGAGATGGCCGAGAGGCTGGATTTCCCGTTTAAGAGAAACGGTTCCATGGTCGTCTGCCAGGGTGAGGATGAGATGCCGAAGCTTCAGGAGCTGTTGGAGCGCGGCAAAACAAACGGAGTTGAGGGACTGGAGATTCTTTCCCGCGAGGAGGCGCTGAAGCTGGAGCCGAATCTGGCGGATACGGTCTACGCGGTTCTCCACGCGCCGACCGGCGGGATTGTCTGTCCGTTTGGGATGAATATCGCTTACGCGGAGAATGCCGCGGTAAACGGGGTGGAGTTTAAGCTTGGAACGGAGGTTCTTGACATCAAAAAGGAGGCGGACGGTTATCTGCTTCACACCAGTCAGGGGGATGTGTCTGCGAAGATCGTGATCAACGCAGCCGGTGTCTATGCGGATGTGTTCCACAATATGGTCAGCGAGGATAAGTTTACCATCGTGCCGAGAAAGGGAGAGTACTGCCTCTTCGACAAGAACGTGGGCAATCTGGTGTCACACACGATTTTCCAGCTTCCAAGCAAGATGGGCAAAGGCGTTCTGGTTACGCCGACGGTTCACGGCAATCTGCTGATGGGACCGACGGCGGTGGATATCGAGGATAAAGACGGCGTATTCACGACGGCGGAGGGTCTGGCGAATGTGCAGAAGATGGCGGAGCTGTCGGTCAATATCATCCCGCGCCGTCAGGTGATCACATCGTTTGCCGGACTTCGCGCACACGATGACCGCGGCGATTTTATCATCGGGGAGGCGGCTGACGCGAAGGGCTTTATCGATGTGGCCGGGATCGAGTCTCCGGGACTTTCCTCTGCGCCGGCGATCGGGCTGTATGTCCGGGATATCGTTGCGGGCATGACGGAGCTGACGGAGAAAGAGGATTTTATCGAGACCAGAAAAGGAATTGTCTCCTTCCAGTCTCTGAGCAAAGAGGAACAGAAAAAACTGATTGCCGAAAATCCGGCCTACGGCAAGATTGTCTGCCGGTGTGAGACGGTGACGGAGGGTGAGGTCATGGATGCGATCCACCGTCCTCTGGGTGCGACGACGCTGGACGGCGTAAAGCGCCGCACGAGAGCGGGCATGGGCAGATGCCAGGCGGGCTTCTGCACGCCGCGGACGATGGAGATTCTGGCCAGAGAATGCGGAAGCGACATGGCGCAGATCCGTAAGAACGGCATGGATTCCGGACTGATCGTCGGAACAAATAAAGACAGGCTGTAGGAAGGAGAGGGACTTATGAGACAATGTGACCTGATGATTGTTGGCGGCGGCCCCGCGGGCCTTGCGGCTGCGGCGGCGGCCAGAGAGAGCGGAATCGAGGACATTCTGATCATTGAGCGCGATAACGGGCTCGGCGGCATCTTGAACCAGTGCATCCACAACGGATTCGGCCTTCACACCTTTAGGG
>JAJQBM010000089.1 GCA_021203285.1 Clostridiales bacterium
GAGTGAGAGTATCAGTTCGAGTGATGTGGTTGAGGAGCGTGATTTTTTTAACGGTTCGAAGGTTACTGGAACAAATGGTGTGACAGTGACGGTTCTGGACGAGGCTGGACAAGAGTTGGTGGGTAATCTGTGGTCTAGTGAAGCATATATGACTGTATGGGAAAATAATTGGAGTAATTTTAAGAATGCAGATGGTGATGAGGGTATTGATACTGTAGTAATATATGCGTTTGATGTAACAAATGCCAGTGGAAAAGTGGTTGTTTCTCTCGGCGCTGGCGCTGTGCAGTATGCTGGACACCTTTGCCTTGTGTATCACTATGATGCGACAGCAGGAGCATGGGAAGTTATGAATTCCTTTGCTGAGGTGGATAGCAATGGATGCATCGCTTTTGAGTTTGCTTCTTATTCTCCCATCTATGTAGAGGTTTTGGATGTGACAAAAGATAATTGGGTAGGCAGTTCAACTATTTCTGTTCTGACCACCGAGACTGCTTCCTCCGGAAGCGACACTGCTACCGCAACATCAACTTCCCCGAAGACCGGCGACAACTATTTCGCACTGATCATCGCACTGATCGCTCTGTGCGCGGCTGGCGGAGTTGTGATTACCCGGAAAAAGATGTTCCAGTAAAATAGTAAGAGTTCTGATTTTTAACAGATGAAGATACCACGATGGAGCTGTCGCGCGGCGATGGCTCCATTGTCGTTGAGATGAACGAAGAGGCAGAGGTATGCGGATTTCAGAGTGGATCGCGCGGCGCAAAAGACGGCGGGAGATGGATGATCGCCGCTATGAGCGCAGAACCGGGCATAAGAGAACACGGAAAACCGTTCAAAGATGGAAGGTGATCCTTCCGCTTTTTGCTGCGGCGATAGCGGCAGCGCTGCTTTTTTCGCATATTTTTACCTTGCACAACCGACAGGCAGTTGTGATCAACGGGAATGCGTATTATGCAAAAGACAATCTGTCGGTGATTCTTCTGCTGGGCATCGATCTGCGCGGAGAGATTGAAAATCCGACCGGTCTGGTCGGCGACAACGGACAGTCAGATATGATCTGGCTGATTGTTGCGGACTATGACGCAGACACCGTGCGGATCCTCACAATCCCCAGAGATACGATGGCGGATGTGACGGAGCTTTATTCCAATGGCAGGGTCAATCAAGTTGTGCGGGAGCAGATTTGCCTTCAATATGCCTATGGAGCCAGCAGCGAGCGGGGATGTGAGCTTGCGGTTCAGACTGTCAGCGATCTGCTGGATGACAGGGTGGAAATCGATTCTTATCTTGCCGTCAGTATGGGCGCGATCACGCAGATCGTCGATGCGGTCGGCGGGGTAGATGTCACCATGAGCAATGATTACACCGTTTACGATGAGGCGACGAGCGAGCCGGTTTCTTACACGGCGGGGACGACGGTTCACATGTCGGGAACCGATGCGTACTATTTTGTTCACTATCGGGATACTAGCCAATATTCTACAAACCTGATCCGGATGGCGCGGCATGCGGATTTTTTTGATGCCTTTTCCGCGCAGATTGTATCTGCGCTGCGCGAGGATCCGAAAGGAATGTTCGAGACGGCGCAGAGTCTGGAACCCTATTATACCACTAACCTTCAGCCGCTTGAGATTTTTCGCCTGGCATGGTTGCTGTGGCGCTCGGATTCGGCAGAGTGGGAATTTACGCAGCTCCCCGGAACGCAGACTCATGTCGGGGATTATGATCAGTATGAATTAGATGAGGACTCGGTGACGGAGCTGATTCTGGATGTTTTTTATGAAAGTGTGAAGTGAGAATGAAAATGAAGTTTTTGAACAAAGGATCAGAAAAAAGACCGGAAAAGAAAGCTGCAGCCGGTGAGGCAAAAAAACAGCCCAAAAAGAAGTGGATGCTGATTCTTTATTATCTTTTTATCGCTGTACTGGTGGCCTGCGTGATCATACTGGTTGTGTGGAAAATCCGCCGGGTGAGGGCAAACGCCATGCTGGAGGAGACAAAGGCGCAGGTGAATGTCATGGGAGAGGTGGAGGACATGGCCGAGGATGAGCCGAAGGATGAGAGCGATCTGGATATTGATTTTGACGCCCTGTATGAGATCAATGAAGATATTTACGCGTGGATCTATGTGCCGGGAACGGATATCAGCTACCCGGTTTTACAAAGCGGGGATGACAAGGAGGAGGATTATTATCTGAATCACAATCTGGACGGAAGTACCGGAAGGCCGGCCTGCATCTATACACAGAAGCGAAACAGTCAGGATTTTACGGATCCGAATACCGTGATTTATGGACATAATATGCACGACGGCACGATGTTCCGGACGCTGCATGAGTTTGAGGATGCGGCCTTTTTCGCAGAACATCCGTATTTCTATATCTATACGCCAGAGGGAAAAATCACCTATCATATTTTTGCTGCGTACCGGTCGGATAATAGCGATATTCTGGAGAAATACAATGATTTTCAGAGTGAAGATGTTTTTGTCGGCTATCTGGCAGAGATCATGAGTCAGGAGAATTCCGTCTGCAACCTGAACAGCGACGTTGAGGTGACGGCGGAGAATACGATCGTGACGCTCTCAACCTGTATCGGGGTTTCCAGTTACCGTTATCTGGTGCAGGGTGTGCGGGAGGATTGACAAAATTTCTGTTTTGGTCGGAAATAAATCGGCACACAGATAATTTTGCTTGCAGGAAATGCTTTTTTGTATTACTATATAACAAGTAGGATTACAGGGAATACGAGGAGGCTTTCCATGAAGGTATCGACAAAAGGAAGATATGCGCTGCGTCTGATGGTCGATCTGGGTGTCCACGGCGGCGAAGAAAATTATATTTCACTGAAGGATATTTCTTCCAGACAGAATATTTCAATTAAGTATCTGGAGCAGATTGTCACCCCACTTCACCGGGCCGGCTTGGTTCGCAGTGTCCGCGGCGCACAGGGCGGGTATCGCCTGAGCCGTGCGCCGGAGAAATACACGGCCGGTGAGATTCTCCGCGCGATAGAGGGGAGCTTTGCACCGATCGCCTGTCTGGAACCGGAAGTCAACGAGTGCGAGCGCTACAAATATTGTCCCACGGTAGGGTTCTGGGAAGGCATGTATAAGGTGATTTCCGACTATATGGACAGTGTTACGTTAAAGCAGCTTATTGACGAGCACTTGGCTAGCGTGCAGGGCGGCTGCGTGGAGCGGTAGAGGGCATGGCAGCAACGGAAGAGAACGCTGCAAAAGTGTTTAAAAAAGCAGAAAAAAGCTCTTGAAAAAACTGTTGACATTTAGCAGGAAAACCAGTATTATATATGAGCGGCTTGCAAAAAGCAGGCCATTAAACATGACGATGCGTGGCTCAGTTTGGTAGAGCGCTGCGTTCGGGACGCAGAGGTCGCAGG